>NZ_JASCON010000021.1:0-67074 GCF_029959585.1 Pseudomonas sp. PS02302 | reverse complement strand
AGGCACCCCAGGACGATGACGGCTTCGTCATCGTCACCGCCGCCTCGGACGCCGGCATGGTCGACATCCATGACCGCCGCCCGCTGGTTCTGCCCTCGACCATTGCCCGCGAATGGCTGGACCCCGACCTGTCCATGGAGCGCGCCGCCGAGATTGGTGAGATCGAAGCAACGCCGGTGGCGGCCTTCGACTGGTATCCGGTCGGCAAGGCCGTGGGCAGCGTGAAGAACGATGGGCCCGAACTGCTGGAGCGGATCGCCGAGCCGCTGGTATAGCGGAGCGACGGGGGCTTTCCGCCGGGCACTGACGCGCCGGGTTAGGCTTCAGCGACCTGGCGATCCGCTCCCGAATCGCCGCCGATAATCCCCCGGGCTCAGCCCCACCACGCGGGTGAAGACCTTGCGGAAGGCACCCGGATCGCTGTAGCCCACCTCCCAGGCGACCCGTTCGAGGGGCAGGCGGCTGGCCTGCAGCAGTTCCCGGGCACGACCGACGCGCAGTTGCTGGCCGTAAGCGGTGGCGGTCATGCCGGTGGCCTGGCGAAAACGGCGCAGAAAGGTGCGCGGTTCCAGGCCGGCGCGGCGGGCCAGGCTTTCCAGGGCGAGGTCCTGGGCGCCGGTCTCCTGCAACCACGTCTGCACGGCGAGGATGGCGCTGTCGCCGTGGCTCAGGCGCGGGGAAAAGGCGCTGTAGTAGCGCTGCTGTCGACCCGGCGGGTCGATGACCAGGATGCGCGCGGTATCGAGCATCCGCTTGGCGCCCAGGTAGCGATCGACCAGGCGCAGGCCGAGGTCGGTCCAGGCCATGAGGCCACCCGCGGTGACGAGATCCTCGCCATCGATGAGAAGCTGGTCGGCGTCCAGGCTGACGGCAGGAAAACGCGCATTGAAGCGCTCGACATGGAGCCAGTGGGTGGTCGCGGTGCGACCGTCGAGCAAGCCGGTTTCCGCCAGCAGAAAGGCGCCGGCGCAGATCGAGGCCAGACGCACGCCGCTCTGATGCTGCCGACGTAGCCACTCGCGATAGGGCGCAGCAGCCTCCGCCGTGATCGGCTCAGCCAGGCTGGGTGGCAGGATCAGCACGCTGGGTGAGCCGCTCGCGGCGGGCAGCGAGTCGTAGACCCGGCTGGGCACTGCTGCGCCCTCCTCCAGCCGCCAGTGGCTGACGCGCAAGCGGGGCCGCTCGGCATCCTCCGCCGTTCCCGTGAAGCGCCCGGCGATCTCGAACAGATCGGTGAGGCCGTGCACCGTCGCCCATTGCACACCGGGATAGAGCAGCAGACCGAGTTCGATCGGCGGTTGATCGTGCATGTGTCGCTGGCGCCCCTGAAGTTGTCGGTCACGCCTCTTCGCCCGGAGGCGCGGCTGACCAATCATGGCCGGACCCAAACCTGAAGCATCTTCCGAGAGGCTGGACATGAGCAAGCACGCCGTCGTCGTCATCGATCTGCAGAACGAATACCTTCCCAGCGGCAAACTGCCCCTCAGTGGCATCGAGGCCGCGGTCGCCAAGGCCGCGCGGATCATCGCCCACGCCCGCGACCAGGGCATTCCGGTGATCCATGTGCAGCATCAGTCGCTCAGCGCCGAGGCGCCGATCTTCGTGCCCGGCAGCGACGGCGTCGAGATCCAGGCCGCGGTCGTGCCCCGGGCCGGCGAGCCGGTGGTGCTCAAGCACTATCCCAATGCCTTTCGCGAAACCAACCTCAAGCACCTGCTGGACGAGCGCGGTATCGAGTCGCTGGTGGTGGTGGGTGCCATGAGTCATATGTGTATCGACGCAGGCGTGCGCGCCGCAGCCGACATGGGGTACGCCGTGACCGTGATCCACGATGCCTGCGCCACCCTGGATCTGGAATTTGAGGGCGTCAGGGTGCCGGCGGCCCAGGTGCATGCCGCCCTGATGGCGGCGCTGGCCTTCGCCTATGCGACGCTGGAAGCCACCGACGCCTATCTCGCCGGCTGAAACGCCGCCGCGCCCGTGGCGACGTCCGGCACCCCCTGGTCGATCAGCCCAAGCCGCGCGACCCGGGTGCCTGGCGGCAGCAGGGCGCCCGGCGCGATGACCGCATTGGCGCCCAGTCGGCAGCCGTCGCCGATCAGGGCGCCGAACTTGACCACCCCGGTGTCTATCACCTGGTCGCCGTGGCGGATGCGGATGAGCGCGCCGTCACTTTCGTTGCGGTAGTTGGCGACGATGGCCCCCGCCTCCAGATTCACCCCGCTGCCGATCAGCGAATCCCCGACGAAGTTGAAGTGGGCGAGCTTGCTGCCGTCCAGCAGCAGGCTGCTCTTCAGCTCGCACGCCGGGCCCACCACGCAGTGAGCGCCCAGATGGACACCGCCGCGCAGATAGGCGCCCGCCGCCACCAGGGTGCCGGGGCCGATGATGACCGGTCCCTTGAGTACGGCACCGGGCTCCACCACCGCCGTCTCGTGGATGGCGCTGTCGCCCTGGCGGCGATAGCCGGGACCGAGCCGCGCCAGCAGCAGCCTGACCCGATGCTCGCAGGCGCCGGTATGGGTCCACGGCTGAGCGGGTTCCAGACCCAGGGTGGGCCAGGCAGCGATGAAGGTGGCGATATCCAGATCAGGCATGACGGGCCTCGGCAGTGGTGGAACACCTGCCGATTCTGACCTGACTCCCCTGCCTGATGCTCGCCCCGGCGGGCGAAAGATTCAGCCGTCGCGCAGGCGCCCCAGATGACCGCTGAGCATGGCCGCGACGGTGCGGCAGGTGCTTTCCGCCGGCAGCTCCTCATCGAACAGCAGCTCCACGGTGGAGTGGATCAGCTCGACCACGATCCGCGCGACCTGGGCGACGGCGGCCGGCGGCACGCCAGGCAGCAGCAGCACCAGCAACGCGGCCTGCTGCGCCGCCACCCGGCGATGCGAATCCAGCCGCACGTGCTCCAGCGAGGGCACCGCGCGCAGCGCCTTGAGGATCCACATGCCCCCGGCGGTCTCGGCGGTGACCCGGTAGGTATCCAGCAAAAGCCCGGTCAGGACGTCTTCGACCCGCTCCAAAGGACCGGCCAGCAGCTCGGCATTGATCCGCCCGTCTATCTGCGCATTCTGCTTTTCCAGCAGGCGCCGACCCAATTCCTCCAGCAGGGCGTACTTGTTGGGGAAATAGCGGTAGAGCGCGGGCGGGGTCAGCCCCGCGCAGTCGCAGACCAGATTGGTCGACAGCCGCTCGATGCCGACCTGACAGAGCACCTCCGCCGCCGCCGCCAGGATGCGTTCGTAGGTTTCCGCCGCCCGCTGCTGGCTGGGGCGGGCCTTGGGCGTGGCGCGGGAGGATGGAGCGGACTCTTTGGCGACCATGAAAAAGCTCTCGGCTGAACGAAAAAACCCTTGATGGGCAGTAAAATGATAGTTATAACTATCGTGTAGCGATAACTATCATATCAGCAACAGCGTTGCCTTACTGCCTCCAGCCACAACCACAACAATCAGCAGGAGTCCCCTCCATGAAAACACCCCTCGCGCTCGCCGCCGCCTTATTGGCGCTCCCCCTCGCCCCCGTGCTGGCCGCCGACATCGCACCAGTCCAGGGCCTATGGCTGACCGCCGACCAGGGCGCCGCGGTCAAGGTCATGCCCTGCGCCGACAACGCCGGTGCCCTGTGCGGCACCATCGTCTGGGACAAGGACGCCGGCAATGCCCATGACACCTGCGGCACCCGCATCTTCCAGATGAGTCGCGACGACGGCGGCACCTGGCGCGACGGCTGGGTGTTCGATCCGCGCGATGGCAAGAAGTACAAGGGCTACGTCCGCCGCAAGGGCGACGACCTCAACATCCGCGCCTATGTCGGCACCGAGGTGCTCGGCAAGACCGAACAGCTCACCCCGCTGAGCGCCCTTCCCGCCACCCCGCACTGCAGCTAAGCCACCGCAAGGAGCGACCCCATGAACCGGATTCTTCACCGCACCCAGGCGGCGGCCCTGCTGTGCCTGAGCGTTCTCGGCAGCGCGGTCCAGGCCGACGACGACCTGGCCAGCTATGCCCTGACCATCACCCCGCGCCTGCTCTCGGACGTGCGTAACCGCGGCATCTCGGATTCGCTCGATCGGCCGGGGGCGAAGGTCACCGTGGAATTCGCCCACGAAAGCGGCCTGATCGGCCTGGCGGAAATCGGCACCGTGAGCAAGAAGCAGTTCATCGACGGCGATGGCGCCAACGTGCTGCTGGCCGGTGGCTACCGCTTCGGCGATCCGGAGGCCTGGCATTTCGGCGTCGGTCTGGCCGGGGAATTCTTTCCCGGCGCCCACTTCAAGGCGCCCAGCCGCATCGATCCGGAGACCGGCGCCCCCGATGGCTTGCACAGCACCAACTACAACAGCCAGTTCGCCGTGCTGGAGATCGGCTACGGGGCCCTTCAGGGGCGCATCCTCAACGTGCTCTCGGAAAACTACCGCGGCGCCAACACCGCCGGGGTCTGCGGCGCCCAGCTGCAATTCAATCCCGACCCGACCAAGGGCCTGGAGTGCTATGCCAAGGGCGAGCACAACTCCCGCGGCAGCCTGCTCTACGACCTGGACTATCGCTACGAGCTGACCCCGCGCACCAGCCTCAAGCTGCACGCCGGCTACCAGCAGATCCGCAACTTCTCCGAGGCCAACTTCAGCGACTACGGCGTGGGCCTGGTGCATCGCCACTGGGGCTTCGACTTCGGCCTGGACTACCTGAGCCCCCATACCCGGGCGCGCGAACTCTATATCGCCGAAGACGGCGACCATCAGCGCGCGACGGACGAGGCCCGCTGGGTGCTGTCCGTGGCCCGCCCCTTCTGAGCGGGTGCCCATGAAACCTCACGTCTTCACCACGCCGCCCGCACCGGCCCAGGCCACCGCCCTCGACGGCCTGGTGCTGGTGGTGGATCTCGGCACCTCCGGCTGCAAGAGCGCCCTGGTCACCCTCGGCGGCGAGGTGGTCGCCTGGACCTTCCATGGGGTCAGCCTGTACGTCGAAGGCCACAGCGCCGAACAGGAGCCGGAAGACTGGTGGCAGGCCTTCCTGCGCGGGGCCGGCGAATTGCTGGCAGCGGACCCGGCACGGCGGCGGCGGGTGGTGGCGGTGTGCTGCTCGACCCAGACCGAGGGCACGGTGTGCGTGGACGCCAACGGCCAGGCCCTGGGCCGGGCTCTGCTCTGGCTGGACATGCGCGGCGCCGAATCCGTGGCGCGGCGGGTCGGCGGCGGCCGGCTGAAGGTGGCCGGCTACTCGCCGTTCAAGCTGTGGCGCTGGATCCGCCTCACCGGCGGCGCGCCCTCGCTGTCGGGCAAGGATTCCGCCGGGCACATCGCCTATCTGCAGGACCACCAGCCGGAGCGCTATGCGCGCACGGTGAAGTTTCTCAATGTCCTCGATTTCATGAATCTGCGCCTTACCGGTCGCTGCTGCGCCACCGCCGATTCCATCTGCACCGCCTGGATCACCGACAACCGCGATTCGCGCCAGGTGAAGTACGACGCCGGGCTGATCCGCACCCTGGGCTTCGACCGCGACAAGCTGCCCGACCTGGTGGATTCCGCGGAGGTGATCGGCACCCTGACCGGCGCGGTGGCCGACCAGCTCGGTCTGCCGCGCAGCACCCCGGTGGTGGCCGGCTCGGTGGACACCTCGGCGGTGGCGGTGGGCTCCGCGGTGGAAGACTTCGCGCCGCACCTCTACCTGGGCACCTCCTCCTGGCTGGGCGCCCATGTGCCCTTCAAGAAGTCCGATGTCCTCCGCCACATGGCCGCCGTGCCCAGCGCGGTCAAGGGCCGCTACCTGGCCATGGCGCTGCAGACCGCGGCGGGTGCCAACCTGTCCTTCCTGCGCGACAAGGTGCTCTACCACCCGGACGAACTCCTCAGCGACGAACAGCACCCGGATCTCTATGCGCTGCTCGACCGCATCGCCGCCCGGGTGCCGGCCGGTGCCCGCGGGCTGCTCTACACCCCCTGGCTGTATGGCGAGCGCAGCCCGGTGGACGATCCCAGCCTGCGCGCGGCGCTGATCAACCTGTCGCTGGAGCACACGCGGGAAGACATCATCCGCGCCTTTCTCGAAGGGGTGGCGCTCAACACCCGCTGGATGCTGGAACCCTTCGGCCGCTTCCTCGGCCGCCGACCGGAGCGGATCACGGCGGTGGGCGGCGGCGCCCAGTCCAATCTCTGGTGCCAGATCATGGCCGACGTCACCGGCCACGTGATCGCCCAGCCCGATGCGCCCATCCAGGCCAATGCCCGGGGCTCGGCCTATATCGCCGCCGCCGGCATCGGCGCCCTGACCTTCAGCGACGTGCCGGCGCTGCAGCGACCGCCGCGTCTCTACCAGCCCTGCCCCCAGGCGCGGGCGCGCTACGACGACAGCTACGCCACCTTTCTCGAAGTCCGCCGGCGCCTGGCGCCGCTCTACCGCCGCCTCAACCCCAACCAGGGAGCCCGACCATGAGCGATACCCTCGAAGCGCGCGAACAGGTGGTCGATCTCTGCCTGCACCTGGTGCGCCGCGGCTTCTTCGCCGCCACCGGTGGCAACCTGGCCCTGCGCCTGGACGCCGAGCGCATCGCGGTGACCCCCTCCGCCCTCGACTACTACCAGATGGGCGCGGAAGACGTCTGCATCCTGCGCCTGGCCGATCTGCACCAGCTCGAAGGCGATCGCGCGCCCTCCGTGGAAACCGGGTTGCACGCCCGGGTGCTGCGGCGCTTTCCCGCCGCGGGCTGCAGCCTGCATACCCACCAGCCGCTGGCCAGTGCCTGCACCCTGCTGGGCGAGGCCCTGAGCGTCGACGACCCCGAGCGCTGGCCCGAACTGGGCCGCCGCCTGCCACTGGTGGGCTATGCCCCCTCCGGCACCGGCTGGCTGGCCAAGCGCCTGGATCGCGCCCTGAGCGCCGAGAGCCCGGCCTATCTGCTGCGCAACCACGGGGTGCTCTGCTACGGCGCCAGCGCGCGCCAGACCCTGGCGGTGCTGGAGCAGCTGGAAGCCTTCTGCGAGCACTACCTGGTCGGCCGTATCGCCAACCGCCCCGGCGTCTCCGCCGCCGACAGCCTGGCGCGCCAGCGCCTGCTGACCACCCTCACCGCCTCCCTCCCGTCCTGAGGTCCGCCATGAACCAGCCCCTGACCACCCCGCCGCCCCTGGTACCCGCCCCGCCGGCGATTTCCGCCTGGCCGGATACCGAGACGCTCTATCGCCGTTTCGACGCCCTGGTCAAACAACCCATGCGCCCGCTGCGCCGCGACGCCCTGGCCAAGGTCATGGGCTATTTCGACGAGCGCTGCCAGGGCTCGCGGCAATTGGCGGAAGAAGCCAAGCGTTTCATCCCCGGGGGCATCCAGCACAACCTGGCGTTCAACCATCCCTTCCCCCTGGCCATCTCCCGGGCGGAAGGCGCCCACCTCACCGACGTCGACGGCAATCGCTACATCGACTTTCTCCAGGCCGGCGGCCCCACCCTGCTCGGCTCCAATCATCCCGGCGTGCGCGAGCAGGTCCAGCGCATCCTCGCCGAGTGCGGCCCGGTCACCGGCCTGCTGCACGAATACGAGGTCAAACTCGCCGAACTGGTCTGCCAGAGCGTGCCCGGCATCGACCAGGTGCGGCTGCTGGGCTCGGGCACCGAGGCGGCCATGGCCGCGGTGCGCCTGGCGCGGGCCTATACCGGGCGCCGCTGGATCATCAAGATCGGCGGGGCCTATCACGGCTGGAGCGATCAGCTCGTGTACGGCATGCGCCTGCCCGGCACCGGACGCATGGAGGCCCTCGGCATTCCCCGGGGCGCCACCGCCCACACCCAGGAAAGCCCGCCCAACGACCTCGACGCCCTGCGCCGGCGGTTGCAACTCAATCGCCTGCGCGGCGGCACCGCGGCGGTGCTGGTGGAACCCTTCGGCCCGGAGAGCGGCACCCGCCCGGTGCATCCGCAGTTCAATCGCGAGGTGCGCAAGCTCTGCGACGAATTCGGCGCCCTGCTGATCTTCGACGAGGTGGTGACCGGGTTTCGCGCCGGCATGGGCGGCGCCCAGGGCTACTTCAAGGTGCTGCCGGATCTCACCGTGCTCGGCAAATGCCTCACCGGCGGCTATCCCATGGCCGGGGCCCTGGGCGGCAAGGCCGAGGTCATGCAGCTGCTGGTGGGCGGCATCGGCACCTCGTCGAAGCGCGCCTTCGTCGGCGGCACCCTGTCGGCCAATCCGCTGTGCTGCGTGGCCGGCTACTACGCCCTCAAGGAGATCCAGCGCCTCGACGCCGCCGGCCAGGCCGGTCGTGCCGGCGATCGGCTGCGCCAAGGGCTGGACGAGATCATCGAGCGCCGCAACCTGCCCTATGTCGCCTACAACCTGGGCTCCATCGTCCATCTGCAGACCTCCGGCGTGCTGCTGCTCGACACCGGCAACCCGCTCAAGCTGCTGCGGGTGCGCAACGAAGCCAAGGCGCGCAAGCACATGATGGAAGAGATGGGCGCGGCCTACACCGCCCATGGCCTCATCACCCTGGCCGGCAGCCGCATCTACACCAGCCTGGCCGACACCGACGCCGTGATCGATGACGCCCTGGAGCGTTTCGACCGGGTCTTCCAACTGGTATGAGGCCACCCATGAAAGCCGAACTGCGCCAGCAATGGCTGGATCTGCAGCAACGTCTGGCCCGCCAGGGCGAACGCTCGGCCCTGGCCCTGTCGGTACGCATACCGGGGGCGGGCAGCCTCTGGTACGGCACCCTGGGCGATGCCGCCCCCTGCGAGATCGAGCTGACCCGCAGCAGCGGCGGCGCCCTCGATCACGCACTCATCTACCGCTCGCGACCGGATGTCGGCGCCATCATCCAGGGGGCCGGGCGCTATGGGCAGCATGTAGCGGACTTCGGCGGCCAGTTGCCGCAGCTGTTCGACGAGCAGGCCCGGCACCTGGGGCGGATGGCGCCCGCGGTGAACAGGGGCAACGCCCTGGCGGAAGCCCTGGCCGACCAGGGCAACGTCCAGCTGCTCGGCGGCCAGCCGCTGTGCCTGGGGACCACCGCCAGCCGCGCCGCCCTCAATGCCGAGCTGTTCGAGAAATGCGCCAAGGCCTACACCCTGGCCCAGGCCACCGGCGCGGCGCTCACCCGCCTGCCCTGGTGGGTGGTGCTGATCGCCACCCGCCGGCTCCAGCGCGACCAGCGCGCGGCCGCCGAGGCCTTCCGCCAGGGCCGGCTGCCGGCGGAAAGCCGCGGCTACTAGTTACTCTTCGAAGGTAGAGCCCATGACCGTCACCTCGCCCTCTCCGCCCCGCCAGGTCTGCGCCGCGCTGCTGCTGGGGTCCCTGGCCCTGCTCATCCTCGGCCTGCAGCCGCTGCTGCTCGGCGAGCTGTTCACCAGCGGTCGCGCCAGCCTCGATGGCCTGGGCCTGGTGGCCATGGGCGAGATCGTCGCCCTGGGCCTGGGGGTCATCGCCGGTGAAGCCCTGGGTCCCCGTCTGGGACTGCCGAGGGTCCTGGTACCGGCGACGCTGCTGGCGGTCGCCGCCGACCTGGCCAGCGCCCAGGCCAGCGGTGATCTGCTGCTGCTCGGCCTGCGCGCCCTCGCCGGCCTCGGCGAAGGCCTGCTGCTCTGGGCGGCGGTGGCGCTGATCGTGCGCCAGCCCGCCGCCGAGCGCCTATCCGGTCTGTTCATGGCGCTGCAGACCTTTTGCCAGGGCCTGCTGGCCGCCCTGCTGGCGCTGTGGATCCTGCCGCGCCTGGGCAGCCCCGGCGGCTTCCGGCTGCTGGCCGGCGTGACCGCCCTGGCCCTGCCGCTGACCGCCGCCATGCCCCGCCGGCTGGCGATGCTGGAGATCGCTGGCAGCGTGCCCGTCCGCCATCGCTGGCGGCTGCCCCAGGCCCTACTGCTGGCCTTCGTCGGCTGCCAGCTGGCGGCGATCGGTGCGCTCTGGGCCTATCTGGAGCCCTATGGTGAAGCCCTCGGGCTGAACCCCGGCCAGGCCCAGACCCTGATCGCCGCCAGCTTCGCCGCGCAGTTGCTCGGTGGTCTGGCCGGCGCGGCCCTGGTGGCCTGGCTGCCGGCCGCCACCACCCTGACCCTGGCGACCCTGTTGCTGAGCAGTCTGGCCGCGCTGATCTACGGCCTGGCACCGGGGGCGTACCTGACCTTCGCGCTGCTGTGCCTGGCCTTCACCTTTCTCTGGCAGACCCTCACCCCCTTCCAGATCAGCCTGGCCCTGCGGCTGGACGCCAGTGGCCGCGTCGCCACCCTGGTGCCCTCGCTGCAGCTGCTCGGCTGCGCCGCCGGCCCGGCGCTGGCGTCCCTCTGGCTGCAGGGCGCCGTGGTCCGGCCCGCCGCCCTGACCAGCGCCCTGCTCGCCCTGCTGGCCCTGGGGTTGGCGGCTCTGCTCGCCCTCAGTGCCCCCGGCTCCCGGCCGGTACCCCGCTGGCGCTGGCAGCGCCCAGGCTGAATACTGCCGTCGTCGCCGTGTCGCCCTTCCTGCCCCCCTTGCGGACTGCTGCCATGAATGCGCCCCTCCCCGATCCCGCTTCTGCCTCCGCCCCGGTCGACCCCGAGCCCCTGCAGCGGCTGTTCGCCGCCCAGGGACCACGCGCCCTGGCCCTGCGCGGTTCCAGCGCCGCCGAGCGCCTGACCCTGCTGCAGCGCCTGCATGGCGCCCTGGTGGCGCGGCGGGGGGCGCTCTATGCGGCCTTTCGCCAGGACTTCGGCAAGCCCGAGGTGGAGGTGGAACTGTCGGAGATCATGCCGGTGCTGGAAGAGATCCAGCACGCGCGCCGCCAGCTGCGCCGCTGGATGAAGCCGCGGCGGGTGCGACCGACCCTGACCTCCCTTGGCTGCCCGGCGCACATCCACAGCCAGCCGCGCGGTCGCTGCCTGATCATCGGCCCCTGGAACTACCCGGTCTCCACCCTGCTCGGCCCGCTGGTGTCGGCGCTGGCGGCGGGCAACAGCGTGATGCTCAAGCCCTCGGAATTCACCCCGGCGGTCAACGCGGTGCTGCGCGAGCTGCTGGCCGAGGCCTTCACCCCCGACACCGTGGCCTTTTGCGAAGGCGACGTCACCACCGCCCAGGCGCTGCTGGCACTGCCCTTCGATCACTTCTTCTTTACCGGCTCCACGGCCGTGGGCCGCCTGGTGATGCAAGCCGCCGCCCGGCACCTGGCCTCGGTGACCCTGGAACTGGGTGGCAAGTCGCCGGCGATCATCGACGTCAGCGCCGACCTGGACGCCGCCGCCGAGTTGCTGCTCTGGGGCAAATTCCTCAATGCCGGCCAGTCCTGCGTCGCGCCCGATCATGTCTTCGTCGCCCGCCGCCTGCTGCCGGCCTTCAAGGAACGCTGTCGTGCCCTGCTGGTGCAGCGCTACGGCACCGATGCCGCCGCCAGCCCGGACTACGCCCGGCTCATCCACCCGCGCCACGCCAGCCAGCTGATCGGGCTGCTGGAACAGGCCCGGGCCGCCGGCGCGCAGCTGATCCACGGCGGCGCGCACGATGCGGCCGGGTGCTATCTCGCCCCGACGCTGCTGGATTGCTCGGCCGTCGACAGCCCTCTGGACAGCCAGGAGCTGTTCGGTCCGCTCCTGCCGGTGATCGCCTACGACGACCTGGAGGAGGTGCTGCAGCGCATCGACGCCGGTCCCAAGCCCCTGGCGCTCTATCTCTGGAGTCGCGATCGCGTGGTGCAGCGACGGGTCGTCGCGCGCACCAGCTCCGGCAGCGTCGGCCTCAATCTGTGCATGCAGCAGTACACCCAGCTGCACCTGCCCTTTGGCGGCGTCAATCACTCCGGCAGCGGCAGCGCCCATGGCCAGGCAGGTTTTCGCACCTTTTCCCACGAGCGCAGCGTGCTCGCCGCCGGTCCGCTGCTGGCCGTTCGTCTGCTGCTGCCGCCCTATTCGCCGTTCAAGCTGCGGTTGGCGCAATGGGTGTCGCGCCTGACCGGAGGCGGCTAGATCCAGTACGCGAAGTGCCTGCATCATCGGCGCTGCTTTGTTGCAAGGCCTGGATCGCCAGCCCGGTCGGAAGCCTCGTGTACCGCACCTGTACGGCCCTTCCTCGGCCTTCCGATTCGGGCGCGCTCAGCCTTCGAGTCGCCTTGGGCCGTTACTCCACCAAGGTCGTTTCAACTCGCCTCACCTGCGCTCGGCGGCGTTGGTAAAGGACCGAGAAAACGCCCAGCAGGGCGCACCATCCGCCGGGAATGACGCTTCCGAGGATGCACGAGCGGCAAACCAGCCTTTAGAATGACGGGCCGCCAGCCTTGGGCGTGCCAATTTGCAATCGGCGCGGTCCAAGCCCGGCATGGGTTACCCTTGCACGTGAATTCTATTGGAGCGGTGAGCTGAACGATGGGCTTTGAGCAACTAGCTGAACTACGCGACCGCCTGCGGGCCGAAAAAGCGCAGGTAAAGACCGAGAGCAACGAGCGGCCGGCGCGGAGACCTTCACCGAAAGCCAAGCCCCGCGAGCAGAAGCCCCGCGAGCAGGATCCGGTGGTCGAAGGCATCCGCCGTCTGCAGAAGCACTTCCCGCTGGCCTTCCCGGTCAATCCGGCCCCCAAGGTGCCGCTCAAGGAAGGCATCCTGAAGGACGCCGAGCAGCACCTGGAGCGCCTGGGCATCACCGGTGACCAGCTCAAGCAGTCGATCGCCACCTGGTGCCGTGGCACCCGCTACTGGGCGGCCATGACCGAAAACGCCCCGCGCCTGGATCTGGATGGCCAGCCGGCTGGCACCGTGACCGCTTCCCAGGCGGTCTATGCCAAGCAGCAGGCACGCCGCCAGCGCGCCCAGGCCCGCCGTGAGCAGGCCAAGGCCAAGGCGGACACCGCCGCGCCGGTCGAGGGTGAAACCCCCGGCGCAGCACCCGTGGCGGCCGCGGATGGCGAAGCCGTCCAGCCTTCCTGAGCGCCACCACGACCGGGATGGCCTGACCTGCCGGCGCTGCCGGACCGGTTCATCTCGGTCGATCTCTTCAGCGGCGGGTGGCGCTGGATAGCCCATCCGAGTCGCTCGCTGTCTTTCGCCTGGCCAACCGGCAGCAAACCGGCCTGCGGCCACCCGTTCGCTTCGCCGTTGCCAGATCCGGGCTCATACCCCTCTTCCGTAGGCGCCTTCGCGACCCGCCGTGCGTCGCCCAGGGAACCGGCTGAGCGCCCAGGGGCACTTGCGCGTCGTAGTGGCGCCGCATGGCCAAGCTCACCCTGCTAGGGTGCCTGGGTGATCTTTCCCGAGCTCAGCCTTGGAGTCGCCCCATGATCCGGCGTACCGGTTTCGCTGCACTGTTGCTGGTGGGAGGCATGGCAAGCGCCCTGGGCGCACCCCGCTACGATCACCTCTATGCCTTTGGTGACAGCTTCTCGGACAATGGCGCCAGTGAGACCCTGACCCGCTCGCTGGTTGCGCAAAAGGTCAAGGACGCCCAGGAACTGCCGGGTCCGCTATACTGGCAAGGCCGCTGGAGCAACGGGCCGACAGCCGTCGAAGTGCTCGCCAAGGCCTTGAAGACGCCACTGACCGACTATGCGGTGGGCGGTGCCAAGAGTGGCAACGGCAACTACTACGAATGGATGAGCGAAGCGCGGGATACCAGTGCGCTGGGGCAGATCGCCGACCATCTGGCAGCCGCCAAGACGCATAAGGCCGATCCGAACGCCCTCTACTTCATCTTCATCTCAGCCAATGATTTTTTCGAATGGGCGGACTTTTCCCATAGGGAAACCCTCGATCGCCTCAGTCAGACCAGCCTGGCAAACATTCGCCAGGCCGTAGAACAACTGGCAGCGGCCGGGGCGCAGCACTTCATGGTAGTCGGCACCGTGGATCTGGTGCATGTCCCCGCCGTGGTACAGGGCCAGCAGCAGGCCCACGCGGCCGAATTCCAGCAGGCGCTGGTGCGGGAGCTGCCCGGCGTGCTCGATGATTTGGCCAAGCGCCTCCAGGTCGACATTCATTACTTCGATCACCGGGCCTTCAGCGACGGGATCCGCGCGGCCTCGGGCCACGCCGGTCTGGCACACCTGGATACGCCCTGCCAACCGACTTACCCGCAAGCCAAGCCCGCCTGCGCAAATCCGGACGCCTACTACTACTGGGATGAATGGCATCCCACCCGCAAGGCGCATGCCCTGGCGGCGGCCGCCATGCTCAAGACGCTGCAGGACGACCGCTGACCGGACAGTACGCCTCGACCCTGGCGATCAGCCTCTGCCCGGCAACTCGATGCGCATGACCGTGCCGCCACCCTCGCGCCCAAGGGCGACGATGCGGCCCTGGTGCGCCGCACAGATGGCGCGGGCGATGGACAGGCCCAGGCCGCTGCCGCCCAGATGGCGCGCCCGGGAGCTGTCGGCGCGCCAGAAGCGGTGGAAGACCCGCTCACGGTCGGCTTCGGCGATGCCCGGGCCGCGATCGCGGAATTCCAGCACCAGCCCCTCTGCCAGAGCCTGCTGGACGATCGCCAGTTCGCCGCCGCTGGCGCCATAGCGCAGGAAATTTTCCAGCAGGATGTTGAGCAACTGGCCGATGCGATCGCGGTCGGCGTACAGCCGTTGGCGGGGATCCAGTTCCAGGTGGAGTCGTATCGCCTCGGCCTGCAGCTGGGGCGCGAACCAGGCCAATCGCTCTTCCACCAGCGCCGCCAGGGCGAAGGGCCGCTGGTCCAGCGCCAGTTGCCCGGCCTCGGCCAGCGACAGGGTATGCAGATCGCCGACCAGGGTGTTGAGCAGGTCGAGCTGGCGCTTGACCATCTGCAACTGGCGGGCATCCGCGGGAAAGACCTCGTCGAGGATGCCCTGCACCCGCACCGAGGCGGCGTTGAGCGGGGTGCGCAGCTCATGGGCGAGGATGGCGCTGGAATCCCGTACGTCGCGTTCGTATTGCTGCAACCGCGCGGTGAGGCTGTTGAAGTCCAGCGCCAGGCGGCGCAACTCCGCGGGGGCCGTCTCGGCCACCTCCAGCCGGGTGTCCAGATCGCCCGACGCCACCCGCCGCGCCGCCGCGGCGATGGCGGAGAACTGGCTCGACAGCGGGCGTGACAGCCGAAAGCCGGCCAGCAGGATCAACGGCACCGCCGCCAGCACCAGGCCCGCCAGCACCCACCAGTCGCGGCTGGCGATACCGGGCAGGAAATAGCGCACCGGATAGTAGTGGCTGAACAGCGCCCAGAGCCTTGCCTCGTTTTCCTGCGGATCGGCGCGCAGCTGGAGGATCTCCGTCCGCGCCGCCTGGGGCACCTGGCGCAGCACCCACCAGTCGCCAAAGAGAAACCAGAGGTACATGCCGGCGGCGATCAGCAGCACCGCGCCCAGCGCCAGCAGGCTCATGCGCCAGCCGACCCAGCGTCCCAGCGGGGCCTGGCGCTTCATGAAAAGCGATAGCCGATGGCGCGTACCGTCACCGGGACACCGGGCAGGCCCGCCGCCTCCAGCTTGCGCCTGAGGTTGTGCAGGTGGGTGTCCACTACCCGCGCCAGGGCCTCGCTCTCCGGCAGGCAGCGCTCCAGCAGTTCCTCGCGGGTAAAGGCCTTGTGCGGAGTGCGCATCAGGGTGGCGAGCAGGCCGAATTCGGTGGGCGTCAGCTCCAGGAGGCGTGCCTCGACCGTGGCGCTGAAACTCTCCAGATCCACCGTCAGGGCGCCATGGCGCAGCCAGCGATCATCGCGCGGGACCTGATGACAGCGACGCAGCACCGCGTGCACCCGCGCCACCACCTCCTTGGGGTTGTAGGGCTTGACCACATAGTCGTCGGCGCCATAGCGCAGGGCGCCGAGCTTTTCCGGCTCGTCGCCGATGGCGGTCACCATGATCACCGGGGTATCCCCGGCGCGGCGGATCTGCGCCAGCACCTCGGTGCCACCGAGACGCGGCAGCATCATGTCGAGCAGGACCAGATCGGGTCGCTCGCGCTGGAACAGGTCCAGCCCCTGGCGGCCGTCCTCGGCGAGCATCACCGTGAAGCCGTCGCGCAGCAGATAGGCCTCCAGCACGCTGGCGCTGTCGGCGTCGTCTTCGACGATGAGTATGAGTTTGTCGCCCACGTCCGCTCTCTTGATCGAATCTCGACAATTCGCCGAAGGAATCTTGATTCGGCGTCCCTAGGCTGCGATCCATGCCTTGCACCGGGTCTGCCTGCCATGCCTTCACTCGCCGCTTCCGTCACCTGCCCGCTGCTGCTGATCAGCCTGCTGGGCCTCAGCGGTTGCTCGCTGATCCCCGACTACCAGCGGCCGGCGCTGCCGGTGCCCGCGCACCAGGGTCTGTGGCAACGGCAGGATGCGGCGCCCGCGGCGGTCGTCGACCTCAGTCCGGAGGAGCGCCAACTGCTCGCCGCGGTCAGCGCTGAAGCCCTCCTGCCAGCGCTGGCGAGCCAGGCGCTGGCGGGCAATCGAGACTACCGGATAACCCAGCTCAGGGTCGAGCAGGCGCGGGCGCAACTGGGCGCCCGCCAGGCCGAGCGCTGGCCCACCCTGGGCCTGGCGGTGCAGCGTCCGCGTCAACGCTTCGCCGATCCGGCGCTGGACGAGCGTTACCAGCAGGACCTGGCCACCGCCACCCTGGGCGTGGACGCCTTCGAACTGGATTTCTTCGGCCGCGTGGCCAGCCTGGGCGAAGAAGCCCGCCACCAGCTGCTGGCCAGCGCCTATGGTCAGCAGGCCGCGCGCGGCGCCCTGGTGGTCGAGGTGGCGCGCCTCTTCCTGCTGGCCCGCGAGGCCGATGCCCAGGTCGCCAGCGCCCAGGCCATGGCCGCGCTCAGCGACCAGCTGGTGCGGCGGACCCAGGCGCGCATCGCCGCCGGCGAGCTGGCTCCGGCCGCGCTGGAGCCCCTGACCCAGGCCGCCCTCGAGGCGCGCCAGCAGCTGCAGCAGCGGCTGAGTCAGCGCACCCAGGCCTATGGGGCGCTGGCCTGGGTCACCGGCTACCGGCTGGCGCCCTCGCCCAGCGCTGCGCCTGGCCTCGCCGGTCCTCCGCCGGAGCTGCCCGGCGAGCTGGCCGACCTGCCCTCCAGCCGCCTGCTGGAGCGTCTCGACGTGCGCGCCGCCGAGGAACGTCTGCAGGCGGCCAGCGCCAGCATCGGCGCGGCCCGCGCCGCCTTTTTCCCGAGCATCCGCCTGAGCACCGCGGTGGGTCTGGCCAGTCCGCAATTGCAGGATCTGTTCAGCGCCGGCCGTGGCCTGCGACTGCTGACGCCGTCGCTGTCCCTGCCCCTGTTCGACGGCGGGCGCAACAGCGCCAACCTGGATGCGGCCAGGACTGCTCGCGACCTGGCCCTGGCCGCCTACGAACGCACCCTGCAGGACGCCTTTCGCGAACTGGCCGACGGCCTGGAAGAGCGCCGGCTGCTGCTCGCGCAGCGCCAGACCCTGGACGCCCAGCTGCAGCTGAGCCACCAGCGCCGCCAGCGCCTGGCGCGCCAGTGGCAGGCCGGGGCTGGCGATCCCGGGGCCAGCCTGCAGGCCGGTCTCGACGACCTACGTGCCAGTGAGACGCTGCGCCAGACCGAGCAGGCGCTGCGCCTCAATCGCCTGCGCCTGCACCGCGCCCTGCACGGCCTGGACCACCCTTCCGCCACCTGAGAGGACCTGCCATGACCCGCACCCCCCTGCTGCCGCTGCTGCTCTGCCTGACGCCCCTGGCCAGCCAGGCGGCCGACACCTCGCCCTGGGGCGACCACACCGATGTCAGCCTCGGCCTGGTGGCCGGCGCGGTCAGTCGCTACCTGGGTTCGTCCGACTATCGGCCGCTGCTGCTGCCCCTGGTGGTGGTCCAGCGCGGCCCCTTCTTTGCCGACACCAGTCGCGGCCTCGGCCTGCAATGGCAGTCGGTCCAGGGGCTGACCCTCAGCGGCGCCCTCAACTACGACGTCGGCCGCGATGACCGCGACAACGCCTCGCGGCCAGGCGCTGACCGGCTGCGGGGGATGGGCGAGGTCGACGGCGCCACGGTGCTGGACCTCACCCTGAGCCAGGCGCTGGCGCCCTGGCTCAGTCTCAACGCCGAGAGCGAATGGCGGCTGGCCGGGGCCCAGCGCGGCACTCGCTATCGGCTGGGGGTGGAAGCCATCGGCCTGCACACCGACCAGGACACCCTGGCGCTGGATTTCGACGCCCATGCCGGCGACCGCCGCTTCAACCAGACCTATTTCGGCGTCACCGCCGCCCAGAGCGCCGCCAGCGGCTTCGCTCCGGCGCGGCTCGAGCGGGGCATCTATGCCTATTCCGCCGCGCTGAACTGGTTGCACACCTTCGATCCGCACTGGAGTTCGGTGGCGACCCTGACCACCACCTATTACGGCGACCAGGCACGCGACAGCCCGCTGCGCCAGCGCGCCACCGCCACCACCGCCCAAGTCGCCCTGACCTACAGCTTCTGATCCTGGAGCCCGCCATGCCCGGCCCGCGCCTGACCTCCGCCCTCACCCTCCTCTTGCTGCTCCCCCTGCTGGGCGGCTGCTCACCGGATGAACGCCCCGGTCCGCTGCCCCTGCGCACCGTCAAGCTCGCGCCGGTCGCCCGGCTGACGGCCCAGGCGCCGCTGCTGCCCGGCCTGGTGCGCCAGCCGCGCAGTACGGCGTTGGCCTTCGAGAATGGCGGGCGGGTGCTGCGGGTGGCCGTGGACGTGGGCGCCCGGGTCGCAACCGGTCAGTTGCTCGCCGAGCAGGATGGCGAGCCGGCGCGTCTGCGCCTCGACCAGGCCGGCGCCCGGGTGCAGGCTGCCCGGGTGGAGCTGGACCAGCGCCGCGCCGGGCAGCGACGGGCCCGGCAGCTGTTCGCCGAGGGCAACCTGGCCAAGGCCGAGCTGGAAGGCGCCGACGCCGCCCTGGGCGCAGCCCAGGCGCAGCAACGGGGCGCCGAGGCAGAGCTGGCGCTGGCGCGCCGCGCCCTGGCCCAGACCCGGCTGGTGGCGCCCTTCGCGGGCCAGATCGTCCTGCGCGCGCCGGAGCCGCTGCGACTGCTGGGCGCGGGCGAGACCCTGCTCGGATTGCAGGCCGAGGGTGAACGCCAGGTGGTGGTACAGGTGCCAGCCGCCCTGGCCCAGGGGCTGGCGCCTGGCGCCCAGGCGCAGGCCTACGCCACGCGCGACGGCGCGCCCCTGGCGCTCCGGCTGATCGGTCTCTCACCGCGTGCCGAGCAGGGCCTGCTACAGGAAGCGGTCTTCGCCCTTGGCAGCGAGGCGCCGGCCCTGCCCAGCGGCAGTCTGCTGGACGTGCGCCTGCCGCTGCCGACCCAGACGCAGCTGGCCGTGCCCCTGGGGGCGCTGCTGCCCGGACAGCGCGGCACCGCGGGTCAGGTCTATGTCTACCAGCCGGAGACCCAGCAGGTGAAGCCGCGCCCGGTCACGGTGGCGGCCCTGCAGCAGGGCCAGGCGCTGATCGCCAGCGGTCTCGCCGAGGGCGAGCAGATCGTGGTCGCCGGCGCCGCCTTTCTGCGCGCCGGCGAGCATGTGCTGCCCTATCAGCCCAGCACCGTGCTCACGGGGGAGTAGGCCATGTCCCTGACCGCTTTCGCCCTGCGCCGGGGTCGCCTGGTGCTCTGCATCGCCCTGGCCCTGTTGCTGGGCGGGATCTACGCCTTTCTCGGCTTTCCGTCCCAGGAGGAACCCAGCGTGACCGTGCGCGACGCCCTGGTCAGCGTCGCCCTGCCCGGCCTGACCAGCGACCAGGTGGAGGAACTGCTGGCCAAGCCGCTGGAAGACCGGCTGCGCGAATTGCCCGAAGTCAAGACCCTGGTGACCACCCTGAGACCCGGGCAGGCCATCATCCAGCTCACCGCCCGGGACGAGATCAAGGACCTGCCGGCGCTCTGGCAGCGCGTCCGCAACAAGGTCGCCGAGGTGGCGCCAGGCCTGCCCGAGGGCACCCAGGGCCCGCTGGTGGACGACGATTTCGGGCGGGTGGCGGTGGCGTCCATCGCCGTGACCGCGCCCGGTTTTTCACCGAGCGAACTGCGCCGCGAGGTGGAAGGCCTGCGTCGCGCGCTCTATGGCCTGCCCGGGGTCGACCGTATTGCCCTCTATGGCCTGCAGGACCAGCGCGTCGTCCTGACCCTGGACGCCACGGCGCTGGCCCGCCTGGGCCTGTCGCCCCAGGCGCTACTGGCGCAACTGCGCACCCGCAACGAACTGGTCAGCGGCGGCAGCCTGCGCGCGGGAGAACGCGTGCTCAGCCTGGCCATCAGCGGCGAACTGGCCGATCCCGCCGCGCTGCGCGCCGTACCGATCCAGCTGGCCGAGGGCCGCGCCGTGCCCCTGGCCGAGGTGGCCCAGGTGCGGGTCGAGCCCGCGCAGCCAGTACGCAGCGCCGCCTTCTATCGCGGCGAACGCGCCCTGGTGCTGGGCATCGCCATGACCCCGGGCCGCAACGTCGAAGCCTTCGGCGCCGCGCTGCACGACCGGCTGGAGGCGTTGGCGACCACCCTGCCCACCGGCTTCGCCCTGCATCGGGTGACCTTCCAGGCCGAGGTGGTGCACCACGCCATGGCGCGCATGCAGCACGTGCTGATGGAGACCATGGTGATCGTCATGGCCGTGGTCATGCTGTTCCTGGGCTGGCGCCTGGGGCTGATCGTCGGCGCCATCGTCCCGCTCACGGTGCTGGCGACCCTGCTGGTCATGCGCGCCCTGGGCATCGAATTGCAGACGGTGTCCATCGCCGCGCTGATCCTGGCCCTGGGGCTGCTGGTGGACAATGGCATCGTCATCGCCGAGGACATCGAACGGCGCCTGCGCGCGGGCGAAGAGCGTCGCGCCGCCTGCGCAGCCGCCGGCCGGACCCTGGCCATCCCGCTGCTGACCTCTTCGCTGGTGATCATCCTGGCCTTCTCGCCCTTCTTTCTCGGCCAGACCAGCACCAATGAATACCTGAGGTCCCTGGCCGTGGTGCTGGCGCTGACCCTGCTGGGCTCCTGGGCGCTGAGCCTGACGGTGACGCCGCTGCTCTGCCTGCGCCTGGTGCCGGACCCCAGCCATGGCGGTAGCAGCACCGACAGCGCCCTGCACCGCGGCTATCGCCGTCTGCTGGAGGTCCTGCTGCGGCACCGGCTGGCCTATCTGCTGGCCATGCTCGGGCTGCTGGCCCTGGCCATCCTCAAGGTGCTCAGCCTGCCCTACGACTTCCTGCCGCCCTCGGATCGCAACCAGTTCCAGATCCCCCTGCAGCTGGAGCCGGGCACCTCGGCCCAGCGCACCCTGGAACTCATGCAGGGCTTCAGCCGCTGGCTGGGCGAGGATGCCGATATCGTCGAGAGCATCGGCTACGTCGCCGAGGGCGGACCACGCATCGTGCTGGGCCTGAATCCACCGCTGCCCGGTCCCGATGTCGCCTATTTCACCGTCACCACCCGCCCGGACGCCGATCTCGCCCAGGTCATGGCCCGGGTCGGCGAGCATCTGATTCGGGCCTATCCCGAGGTGCGCGCCCAACCCAAGCGCTTTTCCCTGGGCACCACCGAAAGCGGCCTGGCGGTCTATCGCCTGAGCGGCCCGGACGAGACGGTCCTGCGTCAGCTGGGTGCCAACCTTGCCGACCTGCTCGCCGCCGTCCCCGGGACCCGCGACATCCAGGACGACTGGGGTCCGCGCCTGCTGCGCTACCAGGTCGAGGTCGACCCGGCCCGGGCCCGCGCCGCCGGACTCGACCGGCGCGACCTGGCCCAGGCGCTGCAACTGGCCGGCGACGGCCTGAGCGGCGCCCAGCTCCGCGACGGCCAGTATCCGGTCGAGATTGCGGCGCGCAGCACGCCCCGCGGTGGGGATCCGAGCACCCTGCTGGTCTATCCCCAGCGCGGCGGCGCGCCGCTGCCGCTGGCGGCGGTGGCCCGGATCGAGCTGGCCAGCGAGGCCGGGGTCAAGGTCAGGCGCAACCTGCAGCGCACCCTCACGGTCAGCGCCCGCAATCCCGGCATGACCGCCGCCACCCTGGTCGCCACCCTCGCGCCCCAGTTGCCCACCCTGCAGCTGCCGCCCGGCTACCGCCTGGAGCTGGGTGGCGAGAGCGAGGATTCCGCCGCCGCCAACGACGCCCTGCTGCGCCATCTGCCGCTGGCCGCCGTGGCCATGCTGTTGCTGTTCCTCTGGCAATTCGATTCCTGGCGCAAGGTGCTGATCATCGTCGCCAGCATCCCCTTCATCCTCATCGGCGTGGCCCTGGCGCTGTGGCTGAGCGGCCATCCCTTCGGCTTCATGGCCACCTTCGGCCTGCTGTCCCTGGCCGGCATCATCGTCAACAACGCGGTCTTGCTGCTCGAACGCATAGAAGCCGAACGCCAGGCCGGCAAGCCCCTCGTCCCGGCGCTGCTCGACGCCGCCGGCGAGCGCCTGCGGCCTATCATCATGACCAAGCTCACCTGCATCCTCGGCCTCATCCCGCTGATGCTCTTTGCCGGTCCGCTGTGGACCGGCATGGCCATCAGCATGATCGGCGGCCTGGCGCTGGGCACCCTGGTGACCCTGGGGCTGATCCCGGTGCTCTACGCCCTGCTGTATGGCCGGCGCCAGGACAGCTGAACGAGGCACCGGCGGCGTGGCTGTCCCCCTCCCGCAAGCTCGGGCTCAGGTGGTGGCGCCCAGTTGCCAGGGGACGAATTCGTTCTGCCCGTAGCCGTGCAACTCGCTGCGGCTGCGCTCGCCCGACGCCAGTGCCAGCAGCCGTTCGAAGATGAAGGCGCCGCGCTCTTCCAGGGTGGTGCTGCCGTCCACCAGGCCGCCGCAATCCACATCCATGTCGTCGCGCTGGCTTTCCCAGAGGCGGGTGTTGGTGGCGATCTTCAGCGACGGCGTCGGCGCACAGCCATAGGCCGAGCCCCGGCCGGTGGTGAAGGCGATGAGATTGGCGCCACCCGCCACCTGACCGGTGGCCGAGACCGGGTCGTAGCCGGGGGTGTCCATGAACACCAGGCCCGGGCTGCGCACCGGCTCGGCGTAGCCATAGACCGCCATGAGATCGGTGGAGCCGGCCTTGATCACCGCGCCGAGGGATTTTTCCAGGATGGTGGTCAGGCCACCCGCCTTGTTGCCCGCCGAGGGGTTGTTGTCCAGGCTGGCGCCGAAGCGGGCGCAATAGTCTTCCCACCAGCGGATGCGCTCCACCAGGCGTTCGCCCACCGCCGGGCTGGCGGCGCGCCGGGTGAGCAGGTGTTCGGCGCCGTAGATCTCCGGGGTTTCCGAGAGGATGGCGGTGCCGCCGGCGGCCACCAGCATATCCACCGCCCGACCCAGCGCCGGGTTGGCGCTGATGCCGGAGTAGCCGTCCGAGCCACCGCACTGCAGGCCGAGGATCAGATGGCGGGCACTGACCGGTTCGCGCGCCACCGCATTGGCCGCGGGCAGCAATGCTTCCACCGCGGCGATGCCCCGGGCCACGGTGGCGGTGGTGCCGCCGCTGTCCTGGATAGTGAGGGTGCGCAATCCCGCGTGCTCGCTGAGGCCCTGATCGGCCAGCAGCGTGGGGATCTGGTTGGCTTCGCAACCCAGGCCGATGAACAGCACCGCGGCGAAGTTGGGATGGGACGCATAGCCGCCCAGGGTCCGGCGCAGCACCGCCATGCCCTCGCCCTGGGTATCGATGCCACAGCCGACGCCATGGGTCAGGGCGACCACGCCGTCGACGTTGGGATAAGGCCCCAGCGCCGCGGGATGGACGTCGCGGCGGAAATGGTCGGCCACCGCCCGGGCCACCGTGGCCGAGCAATTCACCGAGGTGAGGATGCCGATGTAGTTGCGGGTCGCCACCCGGCCATCCGGGCGGACGATGCCGAGAAAGCTGCGCTCGATGGGCGCCGGGGCGCCACGGGCCTCGATCCCGAAGGCGTGCTCGCGGGTGAAGTCGCCCATGGCCAGGTTGTGCACGTGCACATGGCTGCCGGCGGCGATGGCCTCGCGGGCGAAGCCGATGATCTGGCCATAGCGGCGTACCGGTGCGCCTGCGGCGATGGCGCGCACGGCGACCTTGTGGCCAGCCGGCACCGGCTCGCGGACCTGCACGCCCTCCTCCGGCAATTCGAGGCCCGGCACCAGCGCCTGGCGGGCGATCAGTACATCGTCTTGCGGATGCAGGCGCAGGGTGGCGCGGGCAGCGGCCGCGGCGCCGCTGCGGGTGATCAATTCCATAGGGGTCTCCACGTCAGCATTCGAGGTAGGCCTTGACCGCGCCGGTGGCGGGGTCCGGCACGAGGTATATCCGAGAGACGCCGATCCGCATCAGTCACGCGCCTCTTCCAGCCGCCGCACGGCCTGTTCCACGCCGCGCAATTCCGCCAGGCCCTTGAGCCGGCCGATCAGCGAATAGCCGGGATTGGTCCGCCGCCCCTGGTCGTCCAGCAGCTGGTGGCCGTGGTCCGGACGCATGGGCAGCCGCGCGCCGCCTGCGCGTTCGCGGCGACGCTCCTCGCGTACCAGTTCGCGGATCACCCCGACCATGTCCACGTCGCCGTCCAGGTGATGGGCCTCGTGGAAACTGCGCGGATCCGCCTCGCGGCGGGTCGCCCGCAGGTGGACGAAGTGGATGCGCGGCGCGAATTGGCGGGCCATGGCCACCAGGTCGTTGTCGGCGCGCACGCCATAGGAGCCGGTACAGAAGGTCAGCCCGTTGGCCGGGCTCGGTACCGCGTCCAGCAGCCACTGGGCGTCGGTGGCGGTGGAGACCACCCGTGGCAGCCCCAGCAGCGGGCGCGGCGGATCGTCCGGGTGCACCCCCAGACGAATGCCCACCTCTTCCGCCACCGGCACTACGGCCTGGAGAAAGACCGCCAGATGCTCGCGCAGCCGCGCGGCATCGATGCCGGCATAGGTGGCCAGCAGGGTGCGCAGGTCGGCGACCGAGTAGCCCTCCTCGGCGCCCGGCAGACCGGCGATGAGGGTCCGCACCAGCTCCTCGCGCCCGGCGTCGTCGAGCCCGGCGTGATGGCGGCGCGCGCGTTCGATCTCCTCGGCGGCGTACTCGGCCTCGGCGCCCTCCCGCTGCAGGATGCAGAGATCGAAGGCGGCGAAAGCGTCCTGATCGAATCTCAGCGCCCAGCCGCCGTCAGGCAGTCGATGGGCCAGCTGGGTGCGGGTCCAGTCCAGCACCGGCATGAAGTTGTAGCAGACCACGTCGATACCGCACTGGGCGAGATTGCGCAGGCTCTGTCGATAGTTGTCCAGATAGCGCTCGCGCCCCGGCAGGCCGCGCTTGATGTCTTCGTGGACCGGGATGCTTTCCACCACCAACCAGGTCAGTCCCGCCGCCTCGATCAGCGCCTTGCGCTCGGCGATGGCCGCCAGCGGCCAGACCTCGCCATTGGGAATCTCGTGCAGCGCCGTGACGATGCCGGTGGCCCCGGTCTGGCGGATGTCGGCGAGGGAGATGGGATCGCGCGGGCCGAACCAGCGCCAGGTGTGTTCCATGTCAGACTCCTTGTTCGGTGAGATCGGCAATGGCCGCGGCGATACCCGCCGTGGCGATGCGCGCGTGGGCCCGTCGCACCGCGTCGCCAAAGACGGGTTGCGCGACCAGGGCCGGTGGAAAGATCTCGGTCAGCGCCAGTACGGCATCCACCCGCGCCGCGCCAGCAGGCAAGGCGGCCAGGGTGGCGCGCAGGGGATCGTCCAGCGCCTCGCCCTCCCCTTCACCATAGTGAATCCAGGCCGCCACCCCGAGCGCGGTGCAGGCCAGTTCGCCACCTTGCTCCAGCAGCCGCTGGGCGCCCAGCAGCCAGCGCTGGGGCAGCTTCTGCGAGCCGTCCATGGCGATCTGCCGCAGGCGGTGCTGCAGGGCGTCGTTACGGAAGCGCCCGACCAGCGCCGCGGCGTAGGCCTGCAGATCCACGCCCTCCGGCATGTCCAGGGTCGGCGCCGCCTCGCGACTCATATAGCGGTGCACCAGCGCCGCCAGGCGTTCGTCGGCCATGGCCTCGGCCACGGTGCCGTGACCGGCCAGGCTGCCGACATAGGCCAGCAGGGTATGACTGCCATTGAGCAGGCGCAGCTTCATGGTCTCGAAGGGGCGGACGTCCGCCACCATCTGCACCCCTTCCCGTTCCCAGTCCGGGCGCCCTTGCGGAAAGCGGTCCTCGACCACCCACTGGCTGAAAGCCTCGCCCACCACGGCGGCCGGATCATCGCAGCCAAGGTCGCGCAGCCGCGCGAAGGCCGCCTCGTCCATGGCCGGGACGATGCGATCCACCATGCTGCAGGGAAAGGCCACGGTGGTGGCGATCCAGGCCGCCAGCCCGGCGTCCTGGGCCTCGGCGAGGGACACCACCGCCTGGCGGGTCCGCTGGCCGTTGTCCGGCATGTTGTCGCAGCAGAGCACGGTGAAGGGCGCGATACCGGCCGCACGACGCCGGCGCAGGCCTTCCACCAGCAGCCCCGGCGCGGTGCGCGGCGCCCGCGGCTCGGTCAGGTCATGGACGATGCCGGGATCGTCGCGGCGCAGGGCGCCGCTGGCCGGACTCAGGCAATAGCCCTTTTCCGTGACCGTCAGGGTGACGATGCGCACCCCGGGATCGGCCAGCCGCGCCAGCAGGGCCTCGCGCCCGGCCCCGCCGTCGCCGGCGTAGAGCACCTCGCGCAGGGCGCCGATCTCGCGCAGCACCCCTTCGCGCCGGTTGCGGTATTCCGCCACGTGATAGCGGCCCTGCTGGGCGTTCAGGGTCTCCACCAGCGCCCGCCCCGATCTCAGGTTGGCGCTGCACAGGCCCCAGGCGCCGCCGCCGTGGCGGGCCAGGTTGCGCTCCAGGTAGACCGCCTGGTGGGCGCGATGGAAGGCGCCCAGCCCCAGGTGGACGATGCCGATGGCCGGCGCCGGATAGCGCGAGGGAATGCGTTCGAAATCGCTCATCGGACGCCTCCGGTAGCCAGCGTGGCGGGTGCCTCCGCCGGCCGCTCGGCCAGCGGCTTGACGAAGCGCGCCACGCACAGCGAACCGATCACGGTCAGGGCGCCGGCGAGCAGGAAGGCACTGGTGAAGGCGCCGGTGAATTGCACCAGATAGCCGGTCACCGCCGGGCCGATGATGCCCGAGGTGTTGGCCAGGAAGTGCATGAAACCGCTCACCCCGCCCACCCGCGCCGCCGGCACCGTGTCCTGGATGATCGCCCAGTAGATGGCGCCGGTCAGATAGAGGAAGAACACCGAGAGCGCCACCAGGGCCACCGCGGCATAGAGGGTGCTGACCAGGCCGGCCACGCCGATGCACAGAGCGCAGGCCAGCAGGCAGGTCACCAGCACCACCTTGCGCGAGAGCATCAGGCGACCGGTCTTGCGGAACACCCAGTCGGACAGATAGCCGCCCACCGCCAGGCCGATGAAGCCGAGCACCCAGGGGATCACCGTGGCGATGCTCATGTCCTTCACATTGAGGCCGTAGGCCTGGATCAGGTAGCTGGGGAACCAGGTCAGGAAGAAGAACAGGGTGTAGTTGTAGGCGAAGAATGCCAGGGCGGTGAACAGTACCGTGGGCTGGCGCAGATAGTACTTGAGCGGTCGCACCTCGGTATCCACCACGGCCACGGCGCGCTCCTCGGCGGCGATGTCGGCGGCCAGCTGGCCGGTGGGCTTGTCCTTGATCCAGAGGTACCAGGCCACCGCCCAGACGAAGCCGATCAGCATGATGACGACGAAGGACACCTTCCAGCCGTAGGTCACCGCGATCACCCCGACGATGGGGCCGGAGATGGCGCCGCCCAGGGGCGTGCCCGACATCGACAGGCCCAGGGTGCGACCCCGGTTATGAGGCGCGTACCAGTTGTTGACCATCTTGCTGGTGGAGACGCTCAGGGGCCCCTCGGCCATGCCGAACAGCACCCGGATCACGATCAGCGCGGCGAAGCCCGAGGCCAGCACCGTCAGGCCGCTGAACGCCGACCAGAGCACCATGGCCAGCAGCAGCGTGGTCTTGGCGCCATAGCGATCGGCGGCCCAGCCGCCAATGAAGTTGAACGCTGCATAGCCGACGAAGAAGGCGCTGAACAGCAGCCCCATTTCCCCGGCGCCCAGCCCGAAGTCCTTCTGGATCAGGGGCGCTGCCACCGACAGCGCCGAGCGATCCAGATAGTTGACGACCCCCGCCAGGAACAGCATGACGAGTACCAGTCCACGACCTTGTCCAGCCATTTGTTACCTCCCGCTCATTGTCTTTATTCGGTAAGGCATCGGAACGGCGCCCCTTGAGGCGCGCGCGTTGTCAGACGTTGCCACCCCACTGCACCAGCACCTTGCGCGTCTGCTCGGGATGCCTTTCGATCAGCTCGATGGCGCCCGGCATCTCCTGGCTGGCCACCTGGTGGCTGATCAGCGCCGCGGCATCCAGCTTGCCCGCCGCCAGCAGCTCGATGACCCGCGGAAAGCGGCCGTTGTTGAGCCGCGAACCCACCAGGGTCAGTTCCTTCTTGATGATCTCGAGCTGCACCAGCTCGCTGGGCGTGGCGCTGAAGCCCAGCAGGCCGATGCGCCCGGCCGGCGACGCCAGCCGGACGATCTCCGGCAGCAGGGCCGGATGGCAGGCGGCGTCGACGATCAGCGGCACGCCCTCGCCGCCGGTGGCCTCGCGCAGCGCCGCTTCGACGTTGGTCTCGCGGCCATTGAGGGTACGGGTCGCGCCCAGGGCCCGGGCGGTGGCCAGGCGATCGTCCAGCACATCGGTCACGGTGATATCGGCGATGCCCAGCGCCCTGGCCATCTGCACCAGGGTCAGGCCGATCACGCCGGCGCCGTAGATAAGCAGGGAATCCCCGGGCAGGAACTGCATCCGCTCCAGCACATTGAGGGCGATGCTGTAGGGCTCGACCAGAGCGGCCTGGGCCAGCGGCAAACCGGGCGGCAGGCGATGGGCATTGGCCGCGGGCACGCAGACCTCTTCGCTGAAGCCGCCATCACGGTGCACCCCCAGCACCTGCAGGCGACTGCAGACATTGGGCCGGCCGATGCGGCAGGGATAGCAGCTGCCGCAGGCGATCACCGGATCGACGCAGACCGGATCGCCCACCGCCAGGCCGCTCACACCCGCGCCCAGCTCGCGCACAACGCCGGCGAATTCGTGGCCGGTGACGCGGGGAAAGCGCACGAAGGCGTTCTGCCCGTGGATGATGTGCATGTCCGAGCCGCAGATGCCGGCATAGGCCACCCCGACGCGGACCTCGCCGGGTGCCAGCGTGGGTACCGCGACCTCTTCGATGCTGAATTCATGAGGTGCTCTGACCTGAAAGGCTTTCATCCGGGATTCCTCGCTCACCAGTGCCACAGGGTGCCATCCACCAGCCGGTTCACCGGCAGGCTGGCGCGTTGGTACGGATAGCGGGCGGCGAGGTCTTCATCGATGTCCACGCCGTGGCCGGGCACCTCGCCCGGGGTGAAATGGCCGTCCGCGAAGCGATAGGCATGGGGAAAGACTTCCTCGATGCGCGCCTCGTGGGGCATGTGCTCCTGGATGCCGAAGTTGGGCACCCAGGTGTCGAAGTGCAGCGCCGCGCCCATGCACACCGGCGACAGGTCGGTGGCGCCATGGAAGCCGGTGCGCACCTGGTAGAGCGCCGCGAGGTCGGCGATGCGCCTCATGTGGGTGATGCCGCCGGCATGCACCAGGGTGGCACGGATATAGTCGATCAACTGCTCCTGGATCAGCTCGCGACAGTCGTGGATGGAGTTGAACACCTCGCCCACCGCCAGCGGCGTGGTGGTGTGCTGGCGGATCAGGCGGAAGGCCTCCTGGTTTTCCGCCGGGGTGCAGTCCTCCAGCCAGAACAGGTTGTATTCCTCGACCCTCTTGCCCAGCCGCCCCGCCTCGATGGGCGTCAGCCGGTGGTGCACGTCGTGCAGCAGGTGCAGGTCGTCGCCGAAGCGCTCGCGCACCGCGGCGAACAGCTTGGGTACGTGATTGAGGTCCTTGGCGGTGTCCCAGACGTGCTCGGCCGGCAGATCGCTGTCGGCCGGCTCGTAGCGCTCGCCTTCGCGCTTGGCCACGCCATAGGTGGTGGGAATGCCCGGCACGCCGCACTGCACCCGCACCGCGCGATAGCCCTGCTCCACATGGCGGGCGACCTCGTCCAGGCAGCTCTCGATGTCCTTGCCGGTGGCGTGGCCATAGACCATCACCCGCTCGCGACTCTTGCCGCCGAGCAGCTGGTACAGCGGCATACCAGCGGCCTTGGCCTTGAGGTCCCAGAGCGCCACGTCCACCGCGGCGATGGCGGTCATGGTGACCGGTCCGCGGCGCCAGTAGGCGCCCCGGTAGAGGTACTGCCAGATGTCTTCGATGCGATGGGCATCGCGACCGATCAGCGCCGGCAGCACGTGCTCTTCCAGATAGGCCACCACCGCCAGCTCGCGGCCATTGAGGGTGGCGTCGCCGAGGCCATAAAGACCTTCGTCGGTGACGATCTTGAGGGTGACCAGGTTGCGACCGGGACAGGTGACGATGACGCGGGCTTCGGTGATCTTCATGGCTTCAGGCCTGGGCAGTGAGAGCGGGAATCAGGGGCGGCAGCGCCGGCATGGCCGCGCGTGGAATGAGCGCACCGGGATGCTGGATGACCGTAGCCGCCAGGCGATGACCCCAGGCGGCGGCCGCCTCGGGGGCCCCGCCCTGGAGGCGGCAGGCCAGGTAGGCGGCGCTGAAGGAATCCCCGGCGGCGGTGGTGTCCACCACCCGGGCCACGGCTTCGCCGGCCACCTCCTGGCGCCCCTGGCGATGCTGCAGCAGGCAGCTGCGCGCACCGCGCTTGAGCGCCACCTCGGCCACGCCCCATTCGGCGTACTGGGCGAACAGCGCCGCCTCGTCGGCGAAGCCGAACAGCGCGGCGTCGTCTTCCCAGGTCACCAGCGCCACATCGGTGAGGTGCAACAGCCGGTGATAGGCCGTGCGCGCCGCCTGCAGGTTCGGCCACAGCCGCGGCCGGTAGTTGTTATCGAAGACGATGCGGGTGCCGGCGGCGCGCGCCTGGCGTAGCGCCTCCAGCAACCGCTCCCGCCCGGTGTCGGTCAACACCGCCAGACTGATGCCGCTGAGATAGAGCACCTGGTACTCCGCCAGGGCCGCCAGCAGCGGCTGGGCCTCGGCGCCGTCGAAACATTCCCGCGCCGCCGCCTCTCCGCGCCAATAGAGAAAGCGCCGCTCGCCGTCGGCATCGGTCTGGATCAGATAGAGTCCCGGCAGACGCCCGGGCAGCACCCGCACCCGCGCGTCACTCAGCCCCTCCTCGCGCCAGCGGGCGCGCATGGCCTGGCTCAGGCTGTCGTCGCCCACCGCGGTGAGGTAATCGACCTGCACCGGGTCATCCCCGAGCAGCCGCCGCAGATAGACGGCGGCATTGAGGGTGTCACCGCCAAAGGCCTGGCCCAGCTGGCCATCCCCCTGGCTGCGCAACTCGACCATGCATTCGCCGATGAGGCCGATGCGGGTCAGGGGGGACGAAACGAGGGGTAGCGTCATGCAGACTCCTGAAGGTGGTCCGGAACCCGCACGCGGCAGGCGGACACCGCCAGGCCGGTCACGCCGGGATCGAGGCGAAAGGTGCGCCCGGCCAGGGGTTGCGCCTGGCGGGCGGAATCATCGAGGCCCACCCGGGCGGTGGTGATCAGCAGCTGCTCCAGGCGCTCGCCGTAGAAGACGCAGGAGGTCACCCGCGCCACCGGCAGCTCCACCCAGGCGAGCAGTTCGCCTTCGGCGCTCCAGCGACTCAGGCGGTAGCCGTCCCAGTGGGCAATCCACAGCGCCCCCTCGCTGTCCACGGCCAGGCCATCGGGCACGCCGGGCTGCTCGCCGAAGTCGATGAGGGTGCGCCCGCAGCCGAGCGCGCCGCTGGCGAGATCGAAATCGAAGGCCTGCACCCGGCGGGTGGGCGAATCTATGTAGTAGAAGGTACGGTTGTCCGGACTCCAGCCCAGGCCGTTGGACACGGTGATGCCGTCGAGCATCGGCTGCAGCTGGCCATCCAGGTCCAGGCGATACAGCCGGCCGCCGCCGGGCGCCTCGTCGAGCAGCGTGGTACCCAGCCAGAAACGACCGAGCGCATCGCACTTGCCGTCATTGAAGCGGTGCTGCGCTCCATGGACCGCCTGGGGCGGCTGCGCGATCGGCACCGGCTGGGAGGCACCGGCGGCCAGGCGCCAGACGCCATCGCTCAGGGCCAGCCAGGTGGAGCCGTCGACGTGGGGCACGGCGCAACCCAGCGGTCGGCCGAAGCCCAGTATCTCGACCGGGGCCGCCGGCTGGGGCGCCGCGCGCAACAGCCGCCCCGCGAGGATATCCACCCACAGCAGCCGCTGCTGCCGGGTATCCCAGACCGGGCCTTCGCCCAGTTCATCGCGATGATCGAACAGGCATTCAGGCGGCGCCATGCCGGGTCTCCTCCACGAAGCGCAGCGGTATCAGCGCCAGCAGGCAGCTCAGGGCGAGCATGGCGTAGCTCCAGTGCCAGCCGAAATGCTCGATCACGTAACCGGCCACCGGCCCCACCAGAAAGCCCGCCAGGCCCAGCCCCACGCCGATGAGCAGCCCCAGGCCGCTGCCGGCCGCACGCGGCGAGGAATCCACCGCCAGCGAATAGAGCACCACATAGGGCGAATTGCGGAACAGGCCCCAGGCCAGCAGCAGGGTCCAGGCCATGGCGCGGCTGTCGATGAACATGCACAGGGCGACGCAGATCGAGAAGCCGACGGTCAGGATCCCCAGGGCGAACTTGCGGCCGCGGTGATCACTCAGGGTCCCCCAGAAGATCTGCCCCGCCCAGCCCACCAGTCCCGAGGCGCCCGAGATCACCGCGGCCTCGGCCAGGCTCAGCCCCAGCTGACTGGTGAGCTGGTAGGTCAGAAAGGTGGCCACGCCCATCTCGGTCCAGAGAAACAGGAAGTTCATCACCAGGCAGAGGCGCACGTTGCGCTCGGCGAAGGCCAGGCGCAGGTTGGTCAGCGGATTGCGCGAGACGGGCGCGGCGGTATCGACCGGAACGGTCAGCCCCTCCTCGCGGATCCAGGCATAGACCTGCTCCTCGTTGCGGCGGCGGCCCAGGTAGAGCTGCAACAGAATGATCGGCAGGCCGATCAGCGGGATCCAGAGAAAGGTGGCGCGCCAGTCGCCATTGGCCAGGATCAGCCCCATCAGGACCGGACCGACGAATTGCCCCAGGGGCATGCCGGTGTGGTGGACGCCGAGCGCGAAGCCGCGATTTTCCTTTTGCCAGAATTCGCTGGCCACGGCGATGTTGACCGGCTCCATGGCGCCGGTGCCCAGGCCCATGGTGAATCTCAGCACCTGCAGGGCGCCCAGCGAACGGGCATAGAAGGTGGCGAAGGCCGAGCCTATAGTCAGGGCGCAGGCCCCCACCCAGCTCCAGGCACGGCGGTGGCCGGTGCCGACGCTGTCGGCCAGCACGCCCACCACCAGGGCGCCGATCAGGGTGCCGACGAAACTCAGCGAACTGAGCCAGCCACCCTGGGCGGCGTCCAGGCCGAATTCCTGCATGATCGCCGGCAAGACGGTCGGCAGCAGCTGGCGATCCACCGAGATCATCAGCATCGCCAGGGTGGTGATGCCGAGCATCTGCCAGGACACCGGATGGGCACGGGGCAGCCAGCCTGGGGTACGAGCAGCAGGCGCCAGAGCGCCCGGGACTTTGGTCATGGATTTCATCGTCGCAGGTTCCGTTGTTGTTTTTGTTCACACCCCCGGCGACCGCCAGCGGTGGAAAGAGACCCTTACGCGCGAAATACTTTGGAACGTTGTTCCATTCGCTGGAAGACAGTGTTGCTGGCCTTTCCCGTATCCGTCAATCAGAATGGAACAGTGTTCCGGCAATCAGGCGACCGGCGGTCTCATGGAAAAGAATCAGAATCTCGGCAGTGACATGGTCAGCGCCGTCGGGCGTACCCTGGCTGTGCTCGAAGCCCTCGGCGAGCGCGAGGACGACTGTGGTGTCTCGGAGCTGGCGCAACAGCTGGACCTGTCGAAGAGCACCGTCCACCGCTTCCTGCAGACGCTCAAGGCGCTGGGCTATGTGGTCCAGGACGCCGAAGACCGCTACCGGCTGAGCGTCAAGCTGTTCGAACTGGGCGCCCGTGCCCTGCCCCAGCTGGAGCTGGTCCGCGAGGCTGAACCGGGCATGCGCCTGCTCAACGACCTCACTGGCGAGACCGTCCACCTCGGGATCTTCGACGAGGGCGCCATCGTCTATGTGCACAAGCTCGACTCGCGCTACACCCTGCGCATGTACTCGCGCATCGGGCGCCGGGCGCCGCTGTACTGCACCGGGATCGGCAAGGTGCTGATGGCCTGGCGAGCGGAAGCCGAGGTACGCCAGATCCTCGCCCAGGAGACCTTTGTCCGCCGCACGCCCAACACCCTCGACAGCCTGGCCGCCTATCTGACGGAGCTGGCGCGGGTTCGGGAGCTGGGTTTTGCCGAAGACCACGAGGAATTCGAGGCCAACATGAGGTGCCTGGCGGCGCCGATCCGCGACCGCTTCGGCCAGGTCGTGGCCGGCCTGAGCGTGTCCTTTCCCTGCTTCCGCTTCCGTGAAGACCTCAAGGCCGAGTACGTCGAGCAGATGCTCGCTACCACGGCGCGCATCTCGGCGCAGATGGGTGCCCCGGCCCACGAGGCCGCTGTTCAGGGTGCACAGCCATAGTCAGACCAATGGCCCGCTGGACGGCTCGGTCTTAAGCCGCCGCTAAGCCACCCGCTATAGCGTGTGACGCACATCACACCTCCAGCCCGGTATCCTGCCGGGCCTCTTTCATGGTGACTGTCATGATGATGCGCACACTCAAGGTGGGTCGTCGGTCGGCCTTGGCCTTTTCGGTTATCGTAGCAATCGTCATCGCGCTTGGGGCCATCACCCTGATCCAGATGCGGCAACTCAGGCAGTCGGAAATCGAGGTGGAGACGGACTGGATGCCCAGCGTGCGCCAGGCCGGGCAGATGACCGCGGCGCTGCTCCGATTGCGCCTCGAAAGCCTGAGAAGCCTGGGCACGCAGGATTCGGGGCGCAGGTCGGAAATGGCCACTGCACTGGTCGAGCTGCGCAGCCGCTTCGCCAAGGAAATCGCGGACTATGCGCCGCTGGTGTCCAGCGACGCGGAACAGCAGCTCTACCAGGCCGTACAGAACGGCGCCGCGGGCTACCTGAGCCTGCTGGACAGCTTCGAGACCCTCTATCGCAGCGGTGACCTGGCAGGCGCCACCGCCTTGGCCGATGGCAACATGCGGATCGCCGCCGACCAGGTACAGGCGCAGATCGAAAGCTTGGCCGCGCTGAACGACCGTGGTGCGGTCGCGTCTGGCATCGCGGCGGGCCGGATCTACGATCACGGCCTGGCCTGGGTCGTCGGCCTGATCCTCGCCACCCTGCTGGCCACCGTCGCCCTCGCCCTCCTGCTGACGCGCAGCATCACCGTGCCCATCGGCGAAGCCCTGCGCATCGCCCAGCGGATCGCCAACAAGGATCTCGCCGAAGATATCCAGGTGGCGGGCAGCGACGAGGCCGCCGGCCTGCTGACCGCCCTGGCCGGCATGCAGGCCAACCTGCGCGCCACCGTGGCCCATCTGGCGGACAGCTCCAGCCAACTGGCCGCCGCCGCCGAAGAGATGACCGCGGTGATCGACGACGGCAATCGCGGCCTGCTCAGGCAAAACGACGAGATCGGCCAGGTGGCCACCGCGGTGACGGAGATGAGCGTCGCGGTGGACGAGGTGGCACGCCATGCGGAGGAAAGCGCCGGCGCCTCGCAACGGGGCAGCGCCCTCACCCAGGCCGGCCTGGAGCACGTGGCCGCGACCCTGACCGCCATCGAACGACTGGCCACCCAGGTCGACCAGAGCAGCGGTCAGATCCGGACGCTGTCGGGTCGCGCCCAGGAAATCAGCAACGTCGTCGACGTCATCCGCGCCATTGCCGAGCAGACCAATCTGCTGGCGCTCAACGCCGCCATCGAGGCCGCGCGCGCCGGTGATCAGGGCCGCGGCTTCGCCGTGGTCGCGGATGAAGTCCGCGCCCTCGCCCATCGCACCCAGCAGTCGACGCGGGAGATCGAAGCCATGATCGGCACCATCCAGCACGATTCGACGGACGCGGTGAAGGCCATGCAGCAGAGCAGCCAGACCGCCGAGCAATCCCTCGCCGTCGCGCGGGAAGCCAATGGTGCCCTTCGGGCCATCGCCGGCGCCATGGGCGGCATAGACGAGCGCACGGCGCTGATCGCCACGGCCGCCGAAGAACAGGCGCTGGTGGCCAAGGACATCGACCGTGGCCTGATCAGCATCAAGGACCTGTCCGACCAGACCGCGGCAGGTGCCAGCCAGACCTCCAGCGCCAGCAACGAGGTGTCGCGCCTGGCGGCCGGTCTCCGGCAGGTGGTAGCGGAATTCGTGATCTGAACGGAGCCGCCGGCTGGCGCTGGCAGCCAGAGCGGCGCCAGCCCGCGAACGATCGACCGGCCTTTTCTTCAGGCACAAAAAAAGCTGCCCTGGGGCAGCTTCTCTTGCGTCGTTCGGGCAGTTCAGAGGACCCGGAACAACTTGTATGGCGCGGCGGACGGGACTCGAACCCGCGACCCCCGGCGTGACAGGCCGGTATTCTAACCGACTGAACTACCGCCGCGCATTGCGTGTACCTTGCGGAACACTTCCCGAAGAGTTTGGTGGCTGATGACGGGATCGAACCGCCGACCCCCTGCGTGTGATGCAGGTGCTCTCCCAGCTGAGCTAATCAGCCATCCCCTTCGGGTGACGCGCATTCTCCTCGTAGCTCCTTGATCCGTCAAGGAATTTTCCAATTATATTTTCTACGAGGCGCTATTCCCGGTAGATCATCTTGCGGGTCATGCCGCCGTCCAGGGTGATGGCCTCGCCGCTGATGAAACCGGCGTTGCCGCTCAGCAGCCAGGCCACGCAGGCCGCGACGTCTTCCACCGTCCCTACCCGCCCGACCGGATGCTGCTCGTGGTCGGCAGCGGACAGCGGCTCGGCCTCGCGGACATGGGCATCGCGCGCATCGATCCAGCCCGGAGAGAGCGCATTCACCCGCACTTCCGGACCCAGGCTGATGGCCAGGGCGTGGGTCAGGGCCAGCAGCCCGCCCTTGCTCGCGGCGTAGGCCTCGCCATGGGGCTCGGACTGCTGGGCACGGGTCGAGGCGATGTTGACGATGGCGCCCTGCTGCTCGCGCAGATAGGGTGCGCAATGCTTGGCCAGCAGCATGGGGCCGTCCAGATTCACCCCGAGCACCCTGCGCCATTCGGCCAGTGCCAGGCTTTCCAGCGGCTGGCCCTGGGCAGTGGCGAGACCGGCATTGTTGACCAGGGCATCCAGCCGCCCGAACTGGCCGATCACCTGGGCGACGGCGGACTCCACCTGACTCTCGTCAGCCACGTCCAGGGCGACGAACAAGGCGCGTTCGCCAAGGGCGGCGGCCACCTTGGCGCCGCGCTCCTGCTCGATGTCGGCCACCACTACCCGCCAGCCTTCGGCTACCAGCCAGGCGGCGATGCCCAGCCCGATCCCACGCGCCGCGCCGGTGACCAGGGCGACGCGCAATTCCACCGGCGCGAACGTCAGACTCATAGGGCCGCCAGTCCGCGGGCCAGGTCCTGGCGCAGATCACCCAGGTCTTCGAGACCCACGGCGATACGGATCAGGCTGTCGCGGATCCCGGCGTTGGCACGCTCGGCCGGCGACAGCCGCCCGTGCGAGGTCGTCGCCGGGTGGGCGATGGTGGTCTTGGTATCACCCAGGTTGGTGGTGATGGAGATCATCCGGGTGGCATCGATGAAGCGCCAGGCGGCGTCACGTCCACCGGCGACCTCGAAGCTCACCACGGCGCCGAAGGCGCTCTGCTGGCGGCACGCCAGCCCATGCTGCGGATGGCTTTCCAAGCCGGCGTAGTGGACCCGCTCGACGCCGGGCTGGCCTTCCAGCCAGCGCGCCAGCACCAGTGCGGTCTGGCTGTGCGCCTGCATGCGGATCTTCAGCGTCTCCAGGCCCTTCAGGAACAGCCAGGCATTGAAGGGGCTCAGGGTCGGACCGGCGGTACGCAGGAAACCCACCACTTCCTTCATCTGCTCGGCACGGCCGGCGACCACGCCACCCATGCCCCGGCCCTGACCATCGATATACTTGGTCGCCGAATGGATGACGATATCGGCACCCAGCGCCAGCGGCTTCTGCAGCGCCGGGGTGCAGAAGCAGTTGTCGACCGCCAGCAGCGCACCCTGGGCATGGGCGATCTCGGCCAGGGCGGCGATGTCCACCAGCTCGGCCAGGGGATTGGACGGCGACTCGACGAAGAACAGCCGGGTATTGGGCTTGCAGGCCGCCTGCCAGGCGTCCAGATCGGCCAGCGGCGGATAGTCCACCTCGATGCCGAAACGCTTGAAGTACTTCTCGAACAGGCTGATGGTCGAGCCGAACACGCTGCGCGAGACCAGCACGTGGTCGCCGGCGCTGCACAGGCTCATGACCATGGCCAGGATGGCGGACATGCCCGAGGCGGTGGCCACCGCCTGCTCGGCCCCTTCGAGGGCCGCGATGCGGGTCTCGAAGGTACGCACCGTGGGATTGGTGTAGCGCGAATAGACGTTGCCCGGCACCTCGCCGGCGAAGCGCGCCGCGGCATCCGCAGCGGTCCGGAACACGTAGCTGCTGGTCAGGAACAGGGCTTCGCCATGCTCGCCTTCCGGCGAGCGCTGCTGCCCTGCCCGCACCGCCAAGGTCTCGAAGGCCGCGCCCTCGAGATCACTGTCCAGGCGTCCGGCATCCCAGTCTTGGCTCATGTGCAGCTCCTTAGTCGTTGTAGAGATCGATGATGGCGCTGACGGCCTTGTGCTTGACCTTGGCCGCGTCGTTGCGCGCCTGCTCGATCCGATTCAGATAGGCGGCATCGACGTCGCCGGTGATGTACTCGCCATCGAACACCGCGCAGTCGAACTGCTCAACCTTGGGTGCCTTGCGGGTGCGCACGGCTTCCTGCAGGTCATGCAGGTCCTGGTAGATCAGCCAGTCGGCGCCGATCAGCTCGCCGACTTCCTCGGTGGTGCGGCCGTGGGCGATCAGCTCGTGCACGCTGGGCATGTCGATGCCGTAGACGTTGGGGAAGCGCACCGCCGGAGCCGCCGAGCAGAAATAGACCTTCTTGGCGCCGGCTTCGCGGGCCATCTGGATGATCTGCTTGCAGGTGGTGCCGCGGACGATGGAGTCGTCCACCAGCATCACGTTCTTACCGCGGAATTCCAGTTCGATGGCGTTGAGCTTCTGGCGTACCGACTTCTTGCGCGCGGCCTGGCCGGGCATGATGAAGGTCCGGCCGATGTAGCGATTCTTGACGAAGCCCTCGCGAAACTTGACGCCCAGGTGGTTGGCGAGCTCCAGGGCCGCGGTGCGGCTGGTGTCCGGGATCGGGATGACCACGTCGATGTCGTGCTCGGGCCGCTCGCGCTGGATCTTCTCGGCGAGCTTCTCGCCCATGCGCAGGCGGGCCTTGTAGACCGAGATGCCATCGATGATGGAATCCGGACGGGCCAGGTAGACGTGCTCGAAGATGCAGGGCGCGTACTGCGGATTTTGCGCGCACTGGCGGGTATAGAGCCGTCCGTCTTCGGTGATGTACACCGCTTCGCCCGGTTCCAGGTCGCGGATCAGGGTGAAGCCGAGCACGTCGAGGGCGACGCTCTCGGAGGCGATCATGTATTCCACACCGTATTCGGTGTGACGCTGACCGAAGACGATGGGCCGGATGGCATTGGGGTCGCGGAAGCCGACGATGCCGTAGCCCGTCACCATGGCCACCACGGCATAGCCGCCACGGCAGCGCTCATGGACCTCGGAGACCGCGGCGAAGACGTCGTCCTCGGTCGGCTGCAGCTTGTTGCGCACCGCCAGCTCGTGGGCGAAGACGTTGAGCAGCACCTCGGAATCCGAATTGGTGTTGACGTGGCGCAGATCGGATTCGTAGATCTCGCGGGACAGCTGCTCGACGTTGGTCAGGTTGCCGTTGTGCGCGAGGGTGATGCCATAGGGCGAGTTGACATAGAACGGCTGCGCCTCGGCGGAGCTGGAGCTGCCGGCCGTGGGGTAGCGCACATGGCCGATCCCCATGCGGCCGACCAGGTGCTGCATGTGACGCTGCTGGAAGACGTCGCGGACCAGGCCGTTGTCTTTGCGCAGGAAGAGTTTACCGTCCAGGCTGGTGACGATACCGGCGGCATCCTGACCGCGATGCTGGAGGACGGTGAGCGCGTCGTATAACGACTGGTTGACGTTCGTCTTGCCCACGATACCTACGATGCCACACATGCGACGCGACCCCACTGTTTCAAGTGATGCGACGGCGAACCATCGCAGGATGACCCCGGCAGTGCGAGGCCTGGAAAATCGTTCAAGGAGCCTTGGGCCCCAGCTGTGGCAGCAGTTGCAGACTGGGCATGGGCGTCGCGCCCAGCCATTGGCCGGCAAAGCCCAACAGCAGATTCTTCGACCAATCGGCCACCAGGAGAAAATGTGGAACCAGCACCGACTGCTGCCACCAGCCGTCCTGCTGGACCGGCCCCAGGCTCAGCAGCCCCACCGCCACGGTGACCAGCAACGCACCGCGGGCGGCGCCAAAGGCCATGCCGAGAAAGCGATCGGTGCCCGACAAGCCGGTGACGCGAATCAGTTCGCCAAGCAAGAAGCTCACCAGGGCGCCGACGAGCAGTGTCAGCACGAAGAGAATGACACAGGCGGCGATCACCCGCCCGGACGGCACCTGAATATAGTCGATCAGGTAATTGGACAGGGCCCCGCCGAAGACCCAGGCCACCCCACCGGCCACGATCCAGGTGGCCAATGACAACGCTTCCTTGACGAAGCCGCGCCTGAGACTGATCAGGCAGGAAACGATGACAACGGCGACGATCGCCCAGTCCACCCAGGTGAAGCCCACGGCAAGGTCCACTTACAAAAAGGCCCTGCATTCTAGCAGAGCCTTGTGACCGGGTTAACCGCGCTCCGGCTGAAAGCGGACGACAAAGCCCTTGACGCCATTCTGCTTATTGAGCTGATCGCGCAGGCGATCCGCCTCGCTGCGCTCTATCACCGGCCCGACGAAGACGCGGTTCATGCCGTCGGCGGTCCTTACATAGGCGTTGTAGCCCTGGCTGCGCAGCTTGGCCTGCAGCGCATCGGCGCTGGGCCGCGACGACAGGCTGGCAAGCTGGACCGACCAGCTGTTGGGCAGATTGGCCGCGCCTAGGCGCGAATCCGGCTTGGGCACGGGTGCCGGGGCCGCCGCAGGTGCCGAGGGAGCGCTGGCGACGGGTGCGCTGGCGGCCGGCGCCTTGGCGACCGGCGCGGCAGGCTGGGATGGCGCCGGCGCGGGGCTCGCCGGCGCATTTTGCGTCGGCGCCTGGCCGGAGGTACCGGCGATCGGCGTCTGCGGCTTGCCGAGCGGCTTGGCCGGCTCGTCCGGCACCACCACCACCGGCGGCGCCTCGGGCGTCTGCACCGGCTGCACCTCGGTACTGGGCACCGTGGGTGCGGTCGGCTGGGCCGGCGCCTCGACCGCCACCTTGCGGGCATCGTCCTGGCGATTGAAGAGCATGGGGACGAAGATGATGATCAGCGCCAGCAGCACCAGCGCGCCGATGACTCTTTGCTTGAGCATGGGTTATGCCTCTGCGGATTCGGATGGGGAAGAAAGCTGCGCGAGGACCTCGGCGACACTGTAGAAGGAGCCGAACACCACCACCTCGTCGTCAGCCGCACTGGCGGCCAGTTGCGCCTCGAAGGCGGCCAGCAGCGAGGCATGGGCCTCGGCCCGGGCACCCTGCGCCTGCAGGATGGCGGCCACTTCGCCACCGTCGCGACTGCGCGGGGTTGGCAGACTCGCCACCGCCCAGCTGGCGAACAGGCCTTCCAGGGGCGCGAGGATGCCGTCCAGGTCCTTGTCGGCCAGGACGCCGAACACTGCCCGGCGGACGCCGGCGACCGGCTTCATCGCCAGGCGGCGGGCCAGGTATTCGGCGGCATGGGGATTGTGGGCCACGTCCAGCAGGACGCTGCGCGTCTGCCCTGCCCGCTCGAGCTGACGGCGATCGAGCCGACCGGTCATGCGCGTCGCCTGGAGCGCCGCCGCGATCTGCTGCGGCAGCCAGGGTTGTTCGAGTAACGCGTAGGCCTGCAAGGCCAGGGCGGCATTTTCCATGGGCAGATCGAGCAGCGGCAGGCCTGGCAGCGCCAGGTCATTGCCCTGGGCATCACGCCCACGCCAGAACCAGCCGGCGCTCTCGATGCGCAGATCGAAGGCTTCGCCGCGCAGCAGCAAGGGCGCGCCCAGGCGCTCGGCGGCGTCGATCAGCGGCGCGGGGGGATCCAGATCGCCACAGAGGGCCGACTTGCCGGCGCGGAAGATCCCGGCCTTTTCCACGGCGACGCTGTCGCGGGTGTCGCCCAGCCATTCGGCGTGATCCAAGCCGATGCTGGTGACCAGCGCCAGATCGGCGTCGATCAGGTTGACCGCATCCAGGCGTCCGCCCAGACCGACCTCGAGGACGGCGACATCCAGCCGGGCACGCTCGAACAGCCAGAAGGCGGCCAGGGTACCCACTTCGAAATAGGTCAGGCTGATCTCGCCACGGGCAGCTTCCACCGCGGCGAAGGCGGTGCAGAGATCGCTATCGCTGGCGAGGGTGCCGTCCACGTCGACGCGCTCGTTGTAGCGCACCAGGTGCGGCGACGCATAGACGCCGACCCGCTGCCCGCTGGCGCGCAGCAGGCTGGCGAGAAAGGCGCAGGTGGAGCCCTTGCCGTTGGTGCCGGTCACGGTCACCACCCGCGGCGCCGGCCGGGTCAGGCCCAGCCGCTGCGCGACCTCGCGCACCCGGTCCAGACCCATGTCGATCGCCGACGGATGCAGCTGCTCGAGATAGGCCAGCCATTGCGCGAGGCTGCGCGAAGCCATCAGGCCGCCGGGACCGGCTGGTGCTGGAAGGTCGCCAGCAGCCGCGCCAGGCGATCACGCAATTCCTTGCGCGAGACGATGAGGTCGACGGCGCCGTGATCCAGCAGGAACTCGCTGCGCTGGAAGCCTTCCGGCAGCTTTTCGCGCACGGTCTGTTCGATCACGCGCGGACCGGCGAAGCCGATCAGCGCCTTGGGCTCGGCGACGATGACGTCGCCCAGCATCGCCAGACTGGCGGAGACGCCACCATAGACCGGATCGGTCAGCACCGAGATGAAGGGAATGCCCTCTTCGCGCAGACGCGCCAGCACCGCGGAGGTCTTGGCCATCTGCATCAGGGAGATCAGGGCTTCCTGCATCCGCGCACCGCCCGAGGCGGAGAAGCAGATCAACGGGCAGCGCTCTTCCAGGGCCACGTTGGCCGCGCGGACGAAACGCTCGCCGACCACGGCACCCATGGAGCCGCCCATGAAGGAGAATTCGAAGGCGCAGACCGCTACCGGCATGCCCTTGAGGGTGCCGCGCATGGAGATCAGCGCGTCTTTTTCGCCGGTTTCCTTTTGCGCCGCGGTGAAACGGTCCTTGTACTTCTTGCTGTCGCGGAATTTCAGGCGATCCACCGGCTCCAGCTCGGTACCCAGCTCTTCACGACCCTCGGCGTCGAGGAAGATGTCCAGGCGGCGTCGCGCGTTGATGCGCATGTGGTGACCGCACTTGAGGCACACGTCCAGATTCTTTTCCAGCTCCGGACGATAGAGGACCGCTTCGCAGGCCGGACACTTGTGCCAAAGACCTTCCGGCACCGAACTGCGCTTCACCTCGGACCGCATGATGGAAGGAATCAGTTTGTCGACCAGCCAATTGCTCATGCATCTCTCTCCACTTGCATGGGCTCCCAGCGTGGCCTGGGCCACGCCTTCCTTGAGCATCTGTAATAGGTTCGGCAGCGCCCGCTGTATCCCGGGCCGCTACCCTCTTGTCGCATGCCGGCTCCCGGGGAGCCGGACGTCAGACCCACCCAGGGCGGATCTGCTTGAATATGTCGCAGGTGTGGACGGCAACCACCCGACGAGGGTCACATCAGGCGATTGGCGCACCCCGCACGGCCGCCATGAAACGGGCGATCTCGGCGGCATCCTTGATGCCCTTGGCCCGCTCCACGCCGCCACTCACGTCCACCCCAAAGGGCCGGGACGCGGCGATGGCCGTGGCGACGTTATCCGCGTCCAGCCCGCCCGCCACGATCAGTGGCAGCGACAGGTCCTGCGGCACCCGGGTCCAGTCGAAGGCCTGGCCGGTGCCCCCGGGCACGCCGGCGACATAGGTGTCGAGCAGCAGCCCGCGGGCGCCGGCATAGTCCCGGGCAACGGCGGCGAGGTCGATATCCTCGCGCATGCGCAGGGCCTTGATGTAGGGACGGCGATAGCGGGCGCACTGCGCCGGCGACTCGTCGCCATGGAATTGCAGGAGGTCCAGGGGCACGGCGTCGAGCGTCTCCTCGATCTCGCAGGGCGAGGCATCGACGAACAGCCCGACACTGGTCACGAAGGGCGGCAGGGCCGCCACGATCTGGCGGGCCTGGGCAGCGCCGACCGCCCGCGGGCTGCGCGCATAGAACACCAGGCCGATGGCATCGGCGCCGGCAGCCGCAGCGGCCAGTGCATCCTCGACCCGGGTGATCCCGCAGATCTTCACTCGAACGTTAGCCAAACCGGAATGACCTCGTTCCAAATCGATGGATGTTAGCAGACCACCCGCGCAGCGTCAGCCTTGGGGGCCATCCAGCTCGGGGATATGCCCCAGGAACAGCGGACCCAGCGGGCGTTTTGGTACAGGTGTGCTCTCGGGATACTCGGCGTCCACCAGGTAGAGGCCATAGGGATGGGCGGTGACGCCCCCCAGCCGTCGCTCACGCGCGGCCAGGACCTCGCTCACCCACTCCACCGGCCGCTCGCCGCAGCCCACCGCCATCAGCACCCCGGCGATATTGCGCACCATGTGGTGCAGGAAGGCATTGGCGCGGATGTCGAGGACGATCAGCCGTCCGCTCTGCCAGAGACGCAGGTGGTGGATGGTCTTGGTCGCCGACTTGGCCTGGCAGGCCTTGGCCCGGAAGGAAGTGAAATCATGGGTGCCGAGCAGTACCTGGGCCGCCTCGCGCATCGGTTCGATCCGCAGCGGACGGTGATTCCAGGTGACCTCCTCCGCCAGGTGCGCAGGTCGGATGGGATCGTTGTAGATCACATAGCGATAGCGCCGGGCCATGGCACTGAAGCGGGCATGGAATTCGTTGCTGACCGGCTTGACCCAGGTCACGCTGATATCCGACGGCAGATTGGCATTGGTGCCCATCACCCAGGCCTTGAGCGGCCGGGCGACGGGTGATTCGAAATGCACCACCTGGCCGGTGGCATGCACCCCGCAATCGGTACGCCCGGCGCAGTGCAGCGCGATGGGCGCCGCAGCGACCTCGGAGAGGGCGTCTTCCAGGGTCTCCTGCACGGAGCGCACGCCCGGCTGCTGGCGCTGCCAGCCGCGATAGCGGGCGCCCTTGTACTCGACGCCCAGGGCGATGCGCTGCGGCGGAACGATGATCGTGGGGTCTAGAAAATCCAAGACGACGGCCAGGCAAAAAAAGGGGAGGCAGCTTATAGCGCCTCCCCTCCTCTGCCAAGCCCGGCCGCGGTCAGCTGAGCTGGGCGATGATCTCCCGGGCTTCCTGCTGCTGCCCGGCATTCCCCTCGGCAATCACCTCGTCGAGGATATCCCGGGCACCTTCCGGATCGCCCATGTCGATGTAGGCGCGCGCCAGATCCAGCTTGGTGGCGGTTTCGTCTTCGCCGGACAGGAAGTCGAAGTCGTCCAGACCGTCGCTACCCGCCGTGCCACTGGTGGTCTCCGCATCGAACTGGCGCGAGGCCTCCTGCAGGCGGGCGGCGAATTCCTCGTCGCTTTCACGCTTAGGCGCTGGCTGCTCGTCGTCGAAGTCGGACAGGTCGAAACTCGCGGGCAGCTCGGCGTCGGCCGCTGGCGGCGTGGGCGCATCCAGTGGCTCGTCGAAGGCCGAAGCCGCACTGGAACCCGCGACCGGCTCGTCGTGCGCCAGGTCGCCCTGCCGCTCGAATTCGCTGAAGTCCAGGGCGAAGTCGTCGTCCTTGGCGGCCGGGGTCGCCGCCGGCGTGGCCGTGGGTTCGGCGTCGAAATTAAGATCGAAGTCGAAGTCGTCGCGCGGGTCGGCCGCCTTGGCCTGGGCATCGGCGAAGGCTTCGCCGAACAGAGGCTCCTCGGCCGGACCGGCAGGCTGATGGCCCTGGGTATCCTCGCTGCCGAAGTCATCCAGAGACAGATTGAAGTCCTGGCTGTCCTCGGTGGCCGAGAAACCCTGGTTGCGGGATTGCTCCTCGCTCAGTTCGTGGGCGGCGGCCAGCGCGGCGGCCCCTACCGCAGCCGAGGCGACCGCGACGGTAGCCATGGCCGGATAGCGCGACTTCAGGTGTTCCACCGCCGGCTGGGCGCCGCCGATCTCCTTGAGTTCGCGCTCTTCGCGCTGGAATCCGTCCTTGTCGCCCATCTCGGCATAGACTTCCATGAGCTTGAGGCGCAGATCGGCGCGATGGGGTTCCTGGTCGCTGGCCTTCTTGAGCACCTCGGCCGCCTGGCTGAAGCGGCCATAGGCCATGTAGATGTCGGCCTGACCCAGGGCATCGTCCTGGGCGTCGGCGTCACGCGCCGCGTCCTGGCCGCCCTGGTTCAGCTCCAGCCCGGCGAGGGCATGGTGATCACCCAACTCGGGATCGGCGTCGAACACGGTGTCGGTGCGCGCGGCTTCGGCGTCACGCTCGCGCTCGGCCTCCTTCACCGCGTTGCGGCGCGAGTTGATCATCAGCAGGACCAGCAGGGCCAGCAAGGCGCTGCCGCCGATGATACCGAGCCAGAGCGGATTGCTGAGGATCTCGTCGAGGAAACTGTTGGTGGCCTCGGTCGGCTCGGTCGCCGGGGTGCTTGGCGTGACCGGAATGACCTTGGGCTCGCTGGCCGCGGGCGGCGCCGAGCCGGTACCGGCCTCACTGCCCGGCGGCGGGGTAGTGGGTGCAGAGGCGTCGACCGGCGCGACCGGCGCGGCGGCGGTCGGTTCCTGGGGCGTGGGTGCGGGCGTGTTCTCGGCCGGCGCAGGCGTCACCGGAGCCGCAGCTTCGGGCGTCGCCGGCGGCTGGGCCGGCTGGCCCGCGGCCTGGGGATTGGCCATGTTGGCCTGCATCCGCGCCAGCTGGGCGTCCTTGAGCTGCATGATCTTCTGCAGCTTGTCGAGCTGCGACTGCAGATCGCCCAGACGACTCTTGAGTTCTTCGTTCTCGCGGCGGGTGGTGTCCAGGCTTTCCTGGGTCACCGCCAGGCGATCGGCCAGCGACTGGTCGCCGCCCTTGCCACCGGCGGATTCGCCCGCGCGGCCGGCAGGTTGCCCGGAAAGCAGCTTGAGATTGTCCTTGGGGGCGGCAGGCGTCGAGGCCTCGTTGCCACTCGGCTGGGCGGAAGCATCCACCTGCCGGCGCGGCGTCCCGGCAGGCGCGCCGTCGCCGCCCTGCTTCCAGGCACGGGTCTGGCGGGCGATCTCGGCCACCGCCTCGCGCTGGGGGCGCGTTCCGGCCTGGGCCTGATCGGGCAGGCGCAGCACCTGGCCACTCTTCATCAGGTTGATATTGCGATCGATGAAGGCGTCGGGATTCAGATCCTGGATCGCCAGCATGGTCTGGTCGACGGTGACGCTGGCGGCCGGACGATTGCGCGCCGCCACTTCCCAGAGTGTATCGCGCCGCTCGGTGGTGTAGGTGCCCGGTGTCTGGGTCGCGCTCGGCGCTGGCGCGGCAGGCGGGGTGGCCGGACGCGGTGCGCTCGGCGTGGCGGTGCGTGCCCGCGGCGTGGCCGGGACCTGGGGCGCAAAAGGCGCCGCCGCGGCCTGGGGAGTATAGAGCGGCGGATCCAGCAGCACGGTGTACTCGCGCAGGATCCGGCCGCTCGGCCAGTTCACTTCCAGCAGGAAGTTGAGATAGGGCTCGCGCACCGGACGCGCCGAGGTCACGCGAATGACGGTGCGCCCGTTGCGCACCTCCGGCGTGAACTTGAGATCGTTGAGAAAGAAAGCGCGGTCGACGCCGGCCTTGCCGAAATCCTCGACGGACGCCAGATTGGGGCGCAACTCGGCGGTGCCGAGGTCACGCAGGTCCGACAGATCGATGGTGGCATCGAAGGGCTGATTGAGAGCGGAATTGAGGTGGATCTCCCCCAGGCTGAGGGCCTGGGCCGCGCCAGACATCAAGGCGCTCGCCGCTGCAATTGCCCGCACCAGTTTCTGAACTCGAACCATGACCGTCCCTTTTTAGAAGCTGTCGATCGCGCCACCGTGCGGGCGCCTGTGTCCATCGCTGCGTGCCACGTCCACTGCCCTTTTGCTCAAGCCAAAAGAGCGAAGCATTTCACGAAGTATCTTTTAGGCCGACTGTTTAAGCAACAATTCGGCCAGCTGAACGGCCGTCAGTGCCGACAATCTGACATTGTCCGCCACCAGCCAGCATTCCAGCCGGCGGGCATCCCGCGGATGCAGCCGCACCCGTCCCACCAGCACCTCTTCCCGGCCCAGGGCATCGCCCACGGCAGACGGGCAATCGAGTTCTTCGTCGAGCGCCAGGCCCGGCTCGTCGCCCAGGGCCTCCAGCACCTGCTCCAGCTGCCAGGGCGCCTGGGCCCTCAGGCTGAGCGCCAGGCTGTCGCCGAAGAACACCGGCGCCTGCACGGCGGTGACGTCCAGCACCGGCAAGCGCGCTCCCAGCACCTGCTGACATTCGTCCAGCAAGCGATGTTCCTGGGCAGTATAGCCATCCGCTGTCGCGGCACCGGTGCGACCGAGCAGATTGAAGGCCAGCTGTCCTTCGAACAGCCGCGACTCGACCGATCGACCGTTGAGCAATTCGGTGGCCTGCCGCGCCAATTCCTCGACACCACCACGGCCGGCACCGGAGGCGGCCAGGCACGCCGTCAGGGAAGCATCACTGAGAGCATTCAAGCGAGCGAGCACGGCGGCCACGCTGGCGGCCGCCTGGGCGGCTGCGAGGGGAACGCCGAGCCAGGCGGCGACCGGGAGCTGGTCGAGGCGGTCGCCATTGATGCGTGGCAGCACGGACAGCGCGGCCGAGGCGCCGCTGAGATCGAGCACGGCGCAACCGGCAGCGACCAGTTGCGGCCGCAGGGTTTCCACCACGGCGGCCGGCGCGGCCAGGATGACGATGCCGACCTGAGCGAAATCGAAGCCGTCGAGGCCGGTGACACGCAGATTGCTGCCTCTGAAGGGCAGATTCTGCCCCGCCGACTCACCGCTGGCGAGCAGGTGCAGGCGCCCGAGGGGCACGTCGCGTTCGTCGAGGAGTTCGCGAATGGCTTCGCCGTAGGCACTGGTGGCACCGACGAGGGCGATATCTCTGGCAGTCATGATAGGACGGTCCGCAACGAAAGAGGGCCGCACTTTACTGGCGGCCCTCCTCTATAAGCAAACGTTTAGCCGTCGGCTCACTGCTCCAGCAGGATGCGCAGCATCCGCCGCAGCGGCTCCGCGGCGCCCCACAGCAGCTGGTCACCCACGGTGAAGGCGCCCAGGTACTGGGAACCCATGTTCAGCTTGCGCAGCCGGCCGACCGGTACGCTCAGGGTGCCGGTGACGGCCGCTGGCGTGAGGTCGCGCATGCTGACCTCGCGGTTGTTCGGCACCAGCTTGACCCAGGGATTGTGCTGGCTGATCAGACCGTGGATGTCGGACAGCGGCACGTCCTTGTTCAGCTTGATGGTCAGCGCCTGGCTGTGGCAGCGCATGGCGCCAATGCGCACGCAGATGCCATCCACCGGGATGGGATTCTTGAAGCGTCCGAGGATCTTGTTGGTCTCGGCCTGGGCCTTCCATTCCTCGCGGCTCTGGCCGTTGGGCAGCTCCTTGTCGATCCAGGGGATCAGGCTGCCGGCCAGGGGGACGCCGAATTGCTCGGTAGGGAAGGCTTCGCTGCGCAGGGTTTCGGCGACCTGGCGGTCGATGTCGAGGATGGCGCTGGCGGGATCGGCCAGGCTGTCGGCCACGGCGGCGTGGGTCGCGCCCATCTGACGGATGAGCTCGCGCATGTTCTGGGCACCGGCGCCGGAGGCGGCCTGGTAGGTCATGGCGCTCATCCAGTCCACCAGACCGGCTTCGAACAGCCCGCCCAGGGCCATCAGCATCAGGCTGACGGTGCAGTTGCCGCCGATGAAGTCCTTGCGGCCATCGGCCAGGGCCTGGTCGATGACGCGGCGATTGACCGGGTCCAGCACGATGACGGCGTCATCCTGCATGCGCAGACTGGAGGCCGCGTCGATCCAGTAGCCTTTCCAGCCGGCCTGGCGCAGCTTGGGGAACACCTCGCTGGTGTAGTCGCCGCCCTGGCAGGTGAGGATGACGTCGAGGGTCTTGAGCTCGTCGATGCTGTAGGCATCCTTGAGCGGCGCTACGCCCTTGCCGATGGCCGGGCCTTCGCCGCCGACGTTGGAGGTGGTGAAGAACACGGGCTCGATCAAGTCGAAATCCCGTTCTTCGAGCATGCGCTGCATGAGCACGGAGCCCACCATGCCACGCCAACCGATCAGACCTACACGTTTCATCGCTACTGCACCTTTATTGTCTTGAGGACGGCCGCCTTCCCCGACGGCCGATCAGATTAACGCCTTGCGAGGGCGGCGACCACTGCTTCGCCCATCTCGCGGGTACCGACCCGCTGCTTGCCTTCCGACCAGATGTCGCCGGTCCGCAGACCCTGGTCCAGCACCTGGCCCACCGCCGCCTCGATGGCCTCGGCCGCCGCGGCGGCGCCAAAGGTGTACCTGAGCATCATGGCCACCGAGAGGATGGTCGCGAGGGGGTTGGCCACGCCCTGGCCGGCGATGTCGGGTGCCGAGCCGTGGCAGGGTTCGTACATGCCCTTGTTGTGGGCATCCAGGGACGCCGAGGGCAGCATGCCGATGGAGCCGGTCAGCATCGAGGCTTCGTCGGAGAGGATGTCGCCGAACATGTTGTCGGTGACGATGACATCGAACTGCTTGGGTGCGCGGACCAGTTGCATGGCGGCGTTGTCGACGTACATGTGGCTGAGTTCGATGTCCGGATAGTCCTTGGCCACCTCCTCCACCACTTCGCGCCACAGGCGGCTGGATTCGAGGACATTGGCCTTGTCCACCGAACACAGCTTGCCGCCACGCAGACGGGCCATGTCGAAGCCGACGCGAGCGATACGACGGATCTCGCCTTCGCTGTACGGCAAGGTATCGAAGGCCAGGCGCTCGCCGTTCTCCAGCATCCGGGTCTCGCGCGGCGAGCCGAAGTAGATGCCGCCGGTCAGCTCACGGACGATGAGGATGTCCAGGCCGGAGACCACTTCCGGCTTGAGGGTCGAGGCCTCGGCCAGTTGCGGATAGAGGATGGCCGGGCGCAGGTTGCCGAACAGGCCCAGGGCGGAACGGATCTTCAGCAGACCACGCTCGGGACGGATGTCGCGTTCGAGCTTGTCCCACTTGGGACCGCCCACGGCGCCCAGCAGCACGGCATCGGCGGCGCGAGCGCGCGCCAGGGTCTCATCGGCCAAGGGCACGCCGTAACGATCGATGGCGGCGCCGCCCAGGTCGTCATGGACCAGTTCGAAGCCGAGGTCATGGTCGCGGTTGACCACTTCCAGCACCTTGACCGCCTCGGCCATGATTTCCGGACCGATGCCGTCGCCCGGCAGGATGAGGATCTGCTTGCTCATTGTCTTTTCCTGTCTCACATCAGATGGGCTGAGCCCAGAGAACCATGACGTCGACGGTGAAGGAGCCGTCGCGGTCGATTTCGAAATACTGGCGCACTTCCTGGCCGATCTTGCTCTGCAGGCTGCGAATGGCCTGGCACTGCGGCTCGGGGGTGCGCATGCGCGCGGTCCAGCTGGCGAAGTCCAGGCGCAGGCGCTGGCGACGGCAGCGGGTCACGCCCAGCCGGGCCATATCCAGCAGGCGGTGCCACTCGGCGAAGGAATAGTTACGCACGTGGCTGATGTCGCGCAGGATTTCCACCGTCTGCAGGTAGGTATCCAGGCGCGGATTGGCCGGCGAGATCACGTCGATGATGGCCATCTCGCCACCATGGCGCAGCACCCGGCGCACTTCGCGCAGGGCCGCGCCGATGTCGCGCCAGTGGTGCGCCGAATAGCGGCTGAAGACGAAGTCGAAGCTGGCGTCGCCAAACGGCAGGTGCTCGGCCATGCCGGGCTGGACGCTGATGTTGTCCAGGCCCTGCTCGGCCGCGCTGCGCTTGACCACCGAGAGCATTTCCTCGGCCAGATCCAGGGCGATCACCTGCCCGGCCACCGGCGCCACGTTGTAGCTGACGTGACCGCCACCGCAACCGAGATCCAGCACCTTGGCGCCTTCCCGCTGGGCCACGGCGTCACGCAGTTCGAGGAGCTCGGCGCCCTGGGCATGGACGGCACTGGTCAGATAGGCCTCGGCCGTGGCGCCGAATTGCTGCTGTACGTGTTGCTCGTGTTCACCGCTCATGGAGCCTCCGGAAAGAGCGCCGGCCGCGCGGGCCGGCGACTGGGTTCAGGCGCTGGGAAATATCCAGGGACTGCTCTGGCGATAGCGGGCTTCGAAACTCGCGATGGCGTCGGCATCCTGCAGGGTCAGGCCGATGTCGTCCAGGCCGTTGAGCAGGCAGTGCTTGCGGAAGGCGTCGATCTCGAAGGACAACGCCACACCATCGGGACGGCGTACGGTCTGGCTCTCGAGATCGACCACCAGCTGGTAGCCCTCGCCGGCCTCGACCTGGCGGAACAGCTCGTCCACCGCGGCATCGCCGAGGATGATCGGCAGCAGGCCGTTCTTGAAGCTGTTGTTGAAGAAGATGTCGGCGAAGCTCGGCGCGATCACCGAGCGGAAGCCGTAGCCATCCAGGGCCCAGGGCGCGTGTTCGCGGCTGGAACCGCAGCCGAAGTTCTCACGGGCCAGCAGGATGCTGGCGCCCTGGTAGCGCGGCTGATTGAGCACGAACTCGGGGTTCAGCGGACGTTTGCTGTGGTCCTGACCGGGCTGGCCGACGTCCAGGTAGCGCCACTCGTCGAACAGGTTGGGACCGAAGCCGGTGCGCTTGATCGACTTGAGAAATTGCTTGGGAATGATCTGGTCGGTGTCGACGTTGGCGCGATCCAGGGGTGCGACCAAACCGGTGTGCTGGGTAAAGGCTTGCATGGTCAGGCTCCTCAGGCGTTGGCGAAGTCGCGGACGTCGACGAAACGACCTGCGATGGCGGCAGCGGCGGCCATCGCCGGGCTCACCAGGTGGGTACGGCCACCGGCGCCCTGACGGCCCTCGAAGTTGCGATTGGAGGTGGAGGCGCAATGCTCGCCACTCTCCAGGCGGTCGGCGTTCATCGCCAGGCACATGGAGCAGCCCGGCTCACGCCATTCGAAACCGGCTTCGATGAATACCTTGTCCAGGCCTTCGCGCTCGGCTTGCGCCTTGACCAGACCGGAGCCGGGTACCACCAGCGCCTGCTTGAGGGTGGCGGCGACCTTGCGGCCCTTGGCCACGGCGGCGGCGGCGCGCAGGTCCTCGATGCGGGAATTGGTGCAGGAGCCGATGAAGACCCGATCCAGCACGATGTCGGTGATCGGCTGGTTGGCCTTGAGGCCCATGTACTTCAGGGCGCGCTCGATGGAGCCGCGCTTGACCGGATCGGCTTCGCGAGCCGGGTCCGGCACCTGTTGATCGACGGCCAGGACCATCTCCGGCGAGGTGCCCCAGCTGACCTGCGGCTTGAGCTGAGTGGCGTCGAGTTCGACCACGGTGTCGAAATGGGCGTCGGCATCGGACACCAGGCCACGCCACTGGGCGACGGCGGCCTCCCAGACGGCACCGGTGGGCGCGAAGGGACGACCCTCGACGTAGTCGATGGTGGTCTGGTCCACCGCCACCATGCCGACCCGGGCACCGGCCTCGATGGACATGTTGCAGATGGTCATGCGGCCTTCCATGGACAGGGCGCGGATGGCGCTGCCGGCGAATTCGATGGCATGGCCGTTACCGCCGGCGGTGCCGATCTTGCCGATCACTGCGAGGACGATGTCCTTGGCGGTGACGCCGAAGGGCAATTCACCCTCCACCTTCACCAACATGTTCTTCATCTTCTTGGCCACCAGGCACTGGGTGGCGAGCACGTGCTCGACCTCGGAGGTGCCGATGCCATGGGCCAGGGCACCGAAGGCGCCGTTGGTGGAGGTGTGGGAGTCACCGCAGACCACGGTCATGCCGGGCAGCACGGCGCCCTGCTCCGGGCCGATCACATGGACGATGCCCTGGCGGACGTCGTTCATCTTGAACTGGGTGACGCCGAAGTCGTCGCAGTTTTCGTCCAGGGTGCGGACCTGGATACGCGAGATCTCGTCCTTGATGGAGTCGAGGCCGTCCTTGCGATCGGGGGTGGTCGGCACGTTGTGATCGGGCGTCGCCAGGTTGGCGTCCAGACGCCAGGGCTTGCGGCCGGCCAGACGCAGGCCTTCGAAGGCCTGGGGCGAGGTCACTTCGTGGATGATGTGGCGGTCGATGTAGAGCAGCGCGGAACCGTCGTCGCGCTGCTTGACCAGGTGCATATCCCAGAGTTTGTCGTAGAGCGTCTTGCCAGCCATGGGTGGATTCCTCATCAGACGTGGAACGGCACGGGCCTTTGCATGCCCTTGGTGCTTGTGGGGTCAAAGATACCGCGTTAGGCTCGCATGAAACAAATTCATCTTTTTCATGAAGCGCATAACCAACAGGAATTCGACATCTTGGACCTCGCCAATCTGAATGCCTTTGTCGCGGTGGCCGAAACCGGCGGCTTCTCCGACGCCGGCGAGCGCCTGCACCTGACCCAGCCGGCGGTGAGCAAGCGCATCGCGGCCTTGGAGCTGCAGCTGGGGCTGCGACTGTTTGATCGCATCGGGCGCGAGGTCAGCCTGACCGAGGCCGGACGCGCCCTGCTTCCCCGCGCCTATCAGATTCTAGGCGTGATCGATGACACCCGACGGGCGCTGACCAATCTCAATGGTGCCATCGGTGGCCGGCTGACGCTGGCGACCAGTCACCACATCGGCCTGCACCGATTGCCGCCGATCCTCAGGCGCTTCACCCGGGACTATCCCGATGTCGCCCTGGATATCCGCTTTCTCGATTCGGAAGCCGCCTACGACGAGATCCTGCATGGGCGGGTGGAGCTGGCCATCATTACCCTGGCGCCCCACACCGCGGCGCCGATCAAGGCGGTACCGGTGTGGAGCGATCCGCTGGATTTCGTGGCGGCGCCCGAACATCCGCTGGCGAACCAGGCGGAGGTCACCCTGGCCGACGTGGCGCGGCATCCGGCGGTGTTTCCCGGCGGCAATACCTTTACCCGGCTGATCGTGCATGGATTGTTCGATGCCCAGGGGCTGATACCCAATATCGCCATGAGCACCAACTACCTGGAGACCATCAAGATGCTGGTGTCCATCGGCCTGGCCTGGAGCGTGCTGCCGCGGACCCTGCTGGACGATCAGGTACGCCGGCTGCCGCTGCCGGGGATTCAGTTGGAGCGGCGCCTGGGGTACATCCTGCATACCGAGCGCACCCATTCGAATGCGGCGCAGGCGTTCATGGGATTGCTGGATGAGGTGGAGCGGGCATGGTGAGCGGCGTTTGATGGCCCGGTTAACCGTAGCGTGGAAAACGGCGCAGCCTTTTCCACCCGGGTGTTCGTTGGCGAAAAGCGCCCTCACCCCAACCCTCTCCCGCAGGGAGAGGGGGCTGGCCGAGCGGGCGCTCGACTCCATCAGGCGCAGGTTGGGCTGAGGCGGCTTATCCTCGAGGTCCAACAGTGGGGGGGTGGCTTGGCCTTGTTGGGCTTCGCTGCGCTCAACCCAACCTACGGTGCTGGCTCCAGCGCCCTCACCCCAGCCCTCTTGGAGAAAGAGGACTGGCCGGACAGGACGTAGGTTGGGTTGAGACGGCTTTATCGTCGAAGCCCAACAGTGGGGAGTTGGCTTGGCCTTGTTGGGCTTCGCTGCGCTCAACCCAACCTACGGTGCTGGCTCCAGCGCCCTCACCCCAGCCCTCTCGGGAAAGAGGGCTGGCCGGACAGGACTTAGGTTGGGTTGAGACGGCTTTATCGTCGAAGCCCAACAGTGGGAGTTCGCTTGGCCTTGTTGGGCTTCGCTGCGCTCAACCCAACCTAAGGTGACGACAGGAACGTATCAGCCCTTCTTGAGCTTTTTCAGGCGCTTCTTCGACTTGTCGATGACTTCCTTGCGCTCGCGGTCCTTCAATTCTTTCCAGCCCTTGATCTCTGAGCGTTTGCGGCCACATCCCTGGCAGACGTCGTCTTTGATCTTGCACTGGCTGATGCAGGGACTTTCGACCTTACCCACGGCAACCTCGGAAATGAAAAAGGCCCTGCAGTATAACCACCGCAGGGCCCTGTCCAGCGCCATCCGGCAGGATGGCGGGCTATGGGGGCGATTTAGAAAACCGCTTGAACCTTCAGGCCACCCACCACGGCATTGTCGACTTCACGCACGCCACCCGGGCTCTTGATGTACTGGAGGTTGGGGCGCACGGTCAGCCAGTTGGTCACGTGCACGCCGTAGTAGATCTCGGCGTCGTACTCGTTGTGCTGCAGGGGCGTGTAGGCCGGATCATCGTAGTCGGTGGCACCGGCGGCCTGGTTGAGGGCGCGCTGGTTGTCGCGGAAGTCGCTGTTGGTGCTGATGCGCGCGACGCCGAAGCCGATGTCATCCTTGGGACGACCGTCGAAGGGGCCCTTGTACACCAGACCGGCCTGGACGTAGTTGCTGACCTTGTTGACGTCCTTGGCATGGGCGGTGAAGTTGGCGAACACCGACAGGCCGCGGCTCGGATCATCGTTATGCGCGGTGATCTGCTGACGCGCCACGACCCAATAGCCGTGCTTGCTGGAGTGCTCCTTGTAATCCAGCCCGGTAAGGGCTGCGGAGTTGCCGTTGACGTCTTCGTAGACGTCGTTGGCATCGGCGGTGCTGTAGTAGTAGCCGACGCGGTATTCGCCCGGCAGGCCGTTGACCTTGGGCGACCAGACCATTTCCACCGGCAGGACCGCACCCTTGGTGCCGCTGCCGTTGAGCTTGAAGCCGTTGCCGGTTTCCAGCAGCGACGGATTCTGCTCGTAGGCGCCGACCTGGACGAACAGCTCGGGGGTCAGGCTGTACTTGACGCGCAGGGCCCACTGGCTGACCGGCCAGTTGTACCAGACGCCTTCCCAGTTGCCGACCTGGGAACCGCAGAACGCCAGGTTCTGGAAGTCGCACTCGAAGGAGTTGAAGTCCTCGCCTTCGCCGAAGCGACCCGCCTTGATGTCCAGACGGCCGTCGAAGAAGCCCTTGGACAGCCACAGCTGGGTCAGACGCCAGGTCTGGCCACGGCCATAGACTTCCTGCACCGAGGAGTAGCCGCCCACGCGCGGATCGGTAATGCGGTCGTCGGTCAGGTTGCGGCCGTCACGGGAGGTGATGGCCAGCTTGAACACCGAGTTCTCCCAACCGGCGATCTTGTTCATGTCGCCCCAGAGGCCGAACATGTACTGGGAGCTCCAGCGCCCAGTGCGGTCGTCGTCGTAGCCGCCACGCAGGTTGGTCGCGCCCTCGCCGACGTATTCGAGCTTGATGTCCCAGCCCTTGTCGCGCAGGTCCTTGCGCACGCCACCCCAGTCACCGGTCATGGTGTTGCCCAGCGGCTCGAAGGCGGCCTCGGTGTTGTTGACGCCACTGAAGTTGCCACCCGGATTGGCCTGGGGCGCCGCCTGGGCACCCGCGGCGACCGCCAGGGCCAGCAGCGATACCAGGGGCAGTGCGCGCCCCGGACGATTCTTGTGGTTTTGCTTGTTCATTACTGAGATCCCTTTTTATTGAAGTGATGACACCTTGGGCCCGAAACCCGCGTCTCTAATACTTAGAAGCTGTAAACGATCTGCTGTGCGTCGGCCAAACGGCGTTGAAAAGGCCCTGGAAGGCCAGCCCCGTCGAAATGCTCATTTAGCATTCGTAAACTGCGCTTTCTCAGGCCTTTTCGCCTGGTTTGGCGCTAGCTCGCGAGATCGTGTACAGCTTCTTACGGCAGGACGTTGAGGACTTCGTAACAGGCACCCATGGTGTGGTAGTCGACCTTGCCGGCCGGACTCTTGTCGTCGGAGTACTTGTGGTTCCGACGGTCGAGCAGGCGCCACCACGCACCGTGCTCGTGATCGATGAAATGCGTCCAGCTGTAGCGCCAGAGCGCCTGATAGTGTTCCCAATAGCGGGCCTTGCCACTGCGCTCCGCGAGCAACGCGGCGGCGGCCAGGGCCTCGGCCTGCACCCAGAAGTACTTGTCCGGATCGCAGGGCGAGCCATCCGGGGCGAACCCGTAATAGAGACCGCCGTGCTCGCCATCCCAGCTCAGCCGCCAGGAGACATCGAACAGCGCCTGGGCCCGCGGCAGCAACCAGGGCTGGGGGCGATGACGTTCGAGGATCAGCAGCAGCTTGGCCCATTCGATCTGGTGCCCCGGCTGGAAACCCCAGGGCCGGAACAGGTTGGCCGGATCGTCGCGGTTGTAGTCCCAGTCGATGGACCAGTCGCTGTGGTAGTGCTCCCAGACCAGGCCACCGGTGACCTCGTCGGCCACCCCGCCCTGCCCCTGGGTCAGCGCGGCCTGACGCTGGGTCATGTTGCGCGCCAGGGTCTCGGCGCGATCCAGGTAGCGCACCTCGCCGCTGGCTTCGAAGGCGGCCAGCAGGGCTTCGCAGGCGTGCATGTTGGCGTTCTGGCCGCGATACGGCGCCACGGTCTGCCAGTCGGCGCTGATCTCGTCCACATAGAGGCCATCGGCTTCACGCCAGAAGTGGGTCTCCAGGGATTCCCAGGCTTCGCTCAGCCAGTTGCGCGCTTCCTCGATTCCCGCCTGCAGGCCGTGGGCGTAGGCCAGCACCACGAAGGCCAGGCCATAGCAGTGATTGGTGCCATCCACCACCTTGTCGCCGTCGAGCAGCCAGGCATAGCCACCGTTGGCCTGGCGATGCCGCTCGCGCAGGTATCTCAGGCCATGGCGGGTCGCTTCCAGAAAGGCCGGATCGCCATAGTGCCGGTAGGCCATGGCGAAATCGAAGACGAAGCGGGTGCTGGAGACCAGGTGGCGGGTCTGGCGATCGTAGACTGTGCCGTCGTCCTTGAAGAAATGATAGAAGCCGCCCTGCGGATCGACACAGCGGGGATGGTAGAACGCCAGGGTATGGCGGACGTGCTCCAGCAGGGTGTCGCGACGACGAAAATCGGGGAAGTCCATCGGGTTTCCTTGGCGGCTATTGTTGTTGTGGAAAAACGGTCTAGTGAGGGCTCACCTGCAGCAGGGCTTCGACATCGGCACGGGTCGGCGCATAGGCGCCGGCATGGCGGCAGGACACCGAGGCACTGGCCGCGGCGAATCTCAGGCGCTGCTGCAGGTCGGTCAGGCCCAGCAGGCCGGAGGCCAGCCAGCCGGCCATGCAGGCATCCCCGGCACCCACGGTGTCGGCCACGTCCACGGCGATGGCGGCCTGTTGCCACTCGCCTTCCGGCGTGTAGAGCACCAGGCCGTGCTCGCCGCGGGTGAAGAGGATGCGGGCATGGGGATTGAGGGCGCGCAATTCGTCCAGCGCGGCGCGCTCGTCCAGGCCCGGATAGATCTGACGGATGTCTTCGTCGGACAGCTTGATGTCGTCGGCCAGCCGCACCAGCTCGGGGAAGGTCTGCTGGCGATAGCGATCGTCCATCAGATTGCGCCAGTTGGGATCGTAGCTCAGGCGCTTGCCAGCGGCCTTGGCCTGGCGCGCCAGCTCCAGCAGGGTGTCGGCCAGCGGATAACGAGCCAGGCTGATGCAGCTGAAATGGCAGACCTCGGCGGCCTCCAGCCAGCCTTCGGGCAGCAGCGCCGGGTCGAACTGGAGATCGGCTTCGCCGGCGAAGAAATAGCGCGGCGGACGGCTCGACGGCACGATGGCCACCAGCGGGTCGGCGGCGACGCGCTGCAGGAAGCGGGTATCGAGGCCGGCGGTTTCCGACTGCCAGGCGATCTCGTCACCCAGCCCGTCCTGGCTGATGGCGCCGCCGAAGGCGCTTGCCACGCCCAGCCGGGCCAGGCCACGCGCCACGTTCCAGGGGGCGCCGCCCGGATAACCCCGCCATTCGCCAGGATTACCCTGAACGATGTCGGTGAGGGCTTCGCCAAAGACCACGACGCGGGGTAGTGCCATTGTTGTTCTCCTGTCTGTCACGGCGGCCGGAGGTGCACTCCTGGCCTCTGGTAGGGCCGCAACCCGACGTCAGGCGCGGCGGCGGGCGGACCTTACCATTGCTGTAACGTTTCAGCCATGAGCTACGTTCAAGAAAGTCGGCGACCGCTCGCAGGATCGAACAGCACCGCCCGTCGCGAATCGATCCGCCACAGCACCTGGTCGCCGGCCCGCGGCGCCTCGCCCGGAGCAACCCGGCAGCAGACCTTGGTGCCGTTCCATTCGGCATACAGCAGGGTGTCGGGACCGGTCGGCTCGACCACCTGGATCCGCGTCAGGATGCCTGGCACCGCGTTGTCGGCCGGATGCGCCGACTGGATCTGCTCCGGACGCACCCCAAGGATAGCCTCTCGCCCCGCGAGCGCCGGATCCAGATCGGGCAAATCCACCTGGCTGTCGCCGGTATCGCCGGTGACGCGGGCGACCACCCTGCCCTCGCGCGCTTCCAGGCGCACCGGCACGAAGTTCATCGGCGGCGAGCCGATGAAGCTGGCGACGAAGAGATTGGCAGGATTGTTGTAGATCTCCTCGGGAGTACCGAACTGCTGCACCTCGCCATCCTTCATCACCGCGACCCGATCGCCCAGGGTCATGGCTTCGATCTGGTCGTGGGTGACGTAGACGGTGGTGGTCTGCAGGCGCTGGTGCATCAGCTTGATCTCGGTGCGCATCTCCACCCGCAGCTTGGCGTCGAGGTTGGACAGCGGCTCGTCGAACAGATAGAGCTTGGGCCGGCGCGCCAGGGCGCGACCCATGGCCACCCGCTGCTGCTGGCCACCGGAGAGCTGCGCCGGCTTGCGCTCGAGCAGGTGCTCGATCTGCAGCAGCTTGGCAACGCGCGCCACCTCGGCGTCGATCTGCTCCCTGGGGGTCTTGCGGATCTTCAGGCCGAAGGCGATGTTCTCGCGCACGGTCATGGTCGGGTACAGGGCGTAGGACTGGAACACCATGGCGATGTCCCGGTCCTTGGGCTCGACCTGGGTGACGTCCTCGCCGTCCAGGCAGATGGCGCCGCTGCTGATGTCTTCCAGGCCGGCGATGGCGTTCATCAGGGTGGATTTGCCGCACCCGGAGGGGCCCACCAGGATGAGGAACTGACCCGCGTCGATGCGGATATCGATGCCCTTGAGGGCTTCCTGGGCGGCGTTGCCGTAGGTCTTGCGTACGCTTTTGAGTTCGAGAGCTGCCATGGTGGCCTTCCTTATCCTTTGACCACGCCCGAGGTCAGGCCCCGGACGAAATACTTGCCAGCGAAGATGTAGACCAGCAGCGTCGGCAGCGCGGCGATCATGGCGGCGGCCATGTCGACGTTGTATTCCTTCGCGCCGGTGCTGGTGTTGACCAGGTTGTTCAGGGCCACGGTGATGGGCTGCGACGAGCCGCTGGCGAACACCACGCCGAACAGGAAGTCGTTCCATACCTGGGTGAACTGCCAGATCAGGCTGACCATCACGATCGGCGTGGACAGCGGCAGCAGAATCTTGAAGAAGATGGTGAAGAAGCCCGCCCCGTCCAGCCGCGCCGCCTTGATCAGGGCATCGGGGATGCCCACGTAGTAGTTGCGGAAGAACAGCGTGGTGAAGGCCAGGCCGTAGATCACGTGCACCAGCACCAGGCCGGCGGTGGTGTTGGCCAGGCCCAGCTGGCCGAGGGTGAAGGACATCGGCAGCAGGATCACCTGGAAGGGAATGAAGCAGCCGAACAGCAGCAGGCTGAACAGCAGATTCGAGCCGCGGAACTGCCACTTCGACAGGGCGTAGCCGTTGAGCGCGCCGATGAAGGTGGAGATGAGCACCGCCGGGACGGTGATCATGAAGGAGTTCCAGAAGTAGCTGTGCACCACGTCCCAGGCCTTGAGCCAGCCGATGATCGTCCAGTCCAGGGGCAGGCTCAGCAGGTTGCCGGTGCGAACGTCGTCCGGGGTCTTGAAGCTGGTCAGCAGCATCACCAGCAGCGGCACCAGATAGACCGCGCAGGCGATGATCAGGGTGGCGTGGATGGCCACGCGATTGACGTTCAGAGCCTTAGCCATTTCGCTTGCTCCGCAATTCCGAGTAGAGGTAGGGCACCAGCACCGCCAGCACCGCGCCAAGCATCAGCACCGCACTGGCCGAACCCAGGCCCATCTGGCCGCGGGTGAAGGTGTGCTGGTACATGAACACCGCCGGCAGGTCCGAGGCGTAGCCGGGACCGCCCGCGGTCATGGCCATGACCAGGTCGAAGCTCTTGATGGCGATGTGGGCGAGGATCATCACCGCGCTGAAGAACACCGGCCGCAGACTGGGCAGGACGATGCGCAGATAGATGGTCGGCAGCCCTGCCCCGTCGACCTGGGCGGCTCTCAGGATGGAGGAATCCACGCCCCGCAGACCGGCCAGGAACATGGCCATGACGAAGCCCGAGGCCTGCCAGAGGGCGGCGATCAGCAGGCAGTAGATGACCCGGTCGGGATCCACCAGCCAGTCGAAGCGAAAGCCTTCCCAGCCCCAGTCGCGCAGCAGCTTGTCCAGCCCCATGCCGGGGTTGAGCAGCCATTTCCAGGCGGTGCCGGTGACGATCATCGACAGCGCCATGGGATAGAGGTAGATGGTGCGGATGAAGCCTTCGCGACGGATGCGCTGGTCCAGCAGAATGGCGAAGAAGACGCCGATGGCCAGGCTCAGCAGGATGAACAGACCGCCGAAGATCGCCAGGTTCTTGCAGGCCACCAGCCAGCGATCGTTCTCCAGCAGCCGCGCGTACTGGGCGAAGCCGGCGAAATTGTAGCTGGGCAGGAAGCGCGAGTTGGTAAAGGAGATCACCGCCGTCCACAGCATGTAGCCATAGAGGCAGACGACCATGGCGATGGCCGTGGGCGCCAGCACCAGCTTGGGCAGCAGGCGCTGCAGCCGGTCCGGGCGTCGACTGACGGTCGCGACGGGAAGGGTTTCGGTAAGAGCCATGAGGCGTTCCCAGGGGTGGTATTGTCTTGGCGTCAGGTAGCTGGATGATCGCGGCCATGGGCCGCTCCTACAGGTCGATCAGGCGTCTGCAGGAGCGGCCGCAGCGGCGGACCGCCATGGTCGCGATTGACCTTACTTGGCGGCCTGGATGGCAGCGACCAGTTGCTCGGTGGCCTTCTTCGGATCGGCGTTGGCGTCGTTGAAGAAGTTGGTCACCACGTCGAAGATCGCACCCTGCACATAGCTGGTGTTGGCCATGCTGTGCGCCATGCTCGGCTCGGCCTTGCCATCGGCATTGGCCGCCTGGAAGTCCTTGGCGGACTGCTGGGCGCAGCTGTCGAACTTGGCCAGGTCGATGTCGTTGCGCACCGGGATGGAGCCCTTGTTGAGGTTGAACACCTCCTGGAAGGGCTTGTCGATGACGGTGCGTACCAGGTCGTCCTGGGCCTTCTGGTTGTCCTTGTTCTTGATCTTGAACATGGCCAGCGAATCGATGTTGTAGATGAAGTCGCCCTGGGTGCCCGGCATCACCACGCACTCGTAGTCGACGCCCGGCTTCTTGCCGGCAGCGGTGAATTCGGCCTTGGCCCAGTCACCCATGATCTGCATGCCCGCCTTGCCCTCGATGACCATGGCGGTGGCCAGGTTCCAGTCGCGACCGGCGGCATTGGGATCGACATAGCCCTTGACGCGCTTGAAGGTCTTGAACACCTCGACCATCTTGTCGCTGCGGATGGTGTCGGCATCGGTCTGCACGAAGACCTTGTCGTAGCCTTCCGGACCCATGATGGCCATGACCAGGGATTCGAAGATGGTGCCGTCCTGCCAGTTCTGGCCGCCATGGGCCAGGGGCACGACGCCGGCGGCCTTGAGCTTGTCGGCGGCCTCGAAGAATTCGTCCAGGGTGGTGGGGACCTTGGCGCCGGCCTTCTTGAAGACGGCGGGGTTGATCCACAGCCAGTTGATGCGGTGGATGCCAGCCGGTACCGCGACGTATTCGCCATCGTGCTGCATGGTCTGGGCCACGCGCTTGGGCAGGATGGTGTCCCAGTTGCCCTGCTTGGCGATGTCGCTGATGTCAGCCAGGAAGCCCATGCTGGCCCATTCCTGGATGTCGGGGCCCTTGAGCTGGGCGGCGGACGGCGGATTGCCGGACACGGCGCGGGTCTTGAGCACGGTCATGGCGGCCTCGCCGGCGCCACCGGCTACGGCGAAGTCCTTCCAGGTATCGCCCTGCTTCTGCATCAGCTGCTTGAGGACATCGACGGCGCGAGCCTCGCCACCGGAGGTCCACCAGTGCAGCACCTCGACCTCACCGGCATGGGCGGTCAGGGGGGCGGCGAGCGCGGCGCAGGAAAGGGAAACGGCGAGAGCGAGACGATTCAACGCATTCATGAGGGGGTCGTTCCTTGTTGTTTTTTTATTGGAGCTGGGCGGAGTCTAGTCAGACGCCTGCGGCCGTGGGTAACGAAGGGAAGGAGTTTTGTCACGGACTGGTGACATAGCGCTGGCGTCAGAGCGGGTGGGGAAACGGAGCGAATGCCTGCCTGGCGGGTGCGCGCGTCTGCCTGGCGGAGGCGCAGCGGTTCCAGCAGCGGCCCCGGCCTAGCCGCGTGGCAAGGTCAGGGTGACCCGCAGACCGCCTTCGCGGCGATTGCGCAGCTCCACTTCGCCACCATGGGCATGGGCCAGGTTGCGGGCGATGCCCAGGCCCAGGCCATAGCCATGGCGGTCGGTGGCCAGGCGGACATGGGGCTGGAATACCTGCTCCAGTTCCTGCTCCGGCACCCCCGGTCCTTCGTCGTCGACATGCAGGACGAAGGCATGACCGTCGTCTTCCACCTGCAGGTGGGCGCGATAGCCATACTTGAGGGCGTTGTCCAGCAGATTGCCGATGCAGCGCTTGAGCGCCAGCGGCTTGCCCAGCAGGGTGCCCCGGGCTTCCCCGGTGAGGCGCGCCCGCGGCGGTTGCTCCTGGGTGAAGGGCTCCACCAGTTGTTCCAGCAGCGCCTGCAGGTCGACCGGCTCCAGGTTCTCGTGGATGTCAGTGTCCTTGACGCACTGCAGGGCCCCCTTGACCAGCAGATCCAGCTCGTCCAGATCGCGCACCAGCTTGGCCTGCATCAGCTCGTCATCCAGCAGTTCGGCGCGCAGGCGCAACCGGGTGATGGGCGTACGCAGGTCGTGGGAGATGGCGCTGAACAGCTGGGCGCGCTCGTCCAGGTAGCGGGCGATGCGTTCGCGCATGGCGTTGAAGGCGCGGGTAACCTCGCGGATCTCCTGGGCGCCCTCCTCGCGCACCGGCGGCGTATGGACCTCCAGCGACAGCTCCCGCGCGGCACGCGACAGCCGTTTGAGCGGGCGACTCTGCCAGCGGATCAGCAGGCCGATGAACAGCAGCAGGAAGGCGCTGCTGAAGACCATGAACAGCAGCTGCTGCAAGGGCAGCCAGGACTCGTCCAGGCTGTAGTAGGGCGCCGGCATCAGGGTAGCGAGATAGACCCACTCCCCTTCGCCGATGCGGATCTGGGTCACTAGTACCGGCGGCTCCAGCGGCTCCAGACTCAGGGCATAGTGCGCCCAGGAGCGCGGCAGTTCGTCGAGGGCCACGGCGCCGTTGAACAGCCGCAGCTGCTGGGGGCCGATGAATTCCACGTACATGGGCATGGCCGCGCCCAGGCGCTCGCGCAGCACCGCCTCGACGCCCTGGAGCACCGCCCGGCGGCCGGGGGTGTCCGGCAGCGCCTGCATGGTCAGCGGCTTTTCGTTGAGCGAGACGAAGAAGCGCGTGCCGCCCATGTTGCGCAACTGCTCCAGCACCAGTGGCCGATAGGCCGGCGGCAGCAGGCTGAAATAGCGCACGCTGGCGGCGATGGAATAGCCCAGGCTGCGGGCGGCGGTCTGCAAGCCCTGGTTGCGGTCGCTGCGCAGGGAAGCCGACCAGAACAGCGCCGAGGCGCCCTGGGCCAGCAGTACCGCCAGCAGGGTCAGCAGCAGCATCCGCGCCAGCAGGGAGCGCGGCACCAGCCGCGCGAGCGGACCGCTACACCGCATCGGCGACCAGTCCGCTGACCTCGGCGGCGAGCAGGTAGCCGGAACCACGCACGGTGCGGATCAGTCGCGGCGACTTGCCGGTGTCTCTCAGCCGCTGACGCAGGCGGCTGACCGCCATGTCGACGATGCGCTCCAGCGGCAGCACCTCGCGCCCGCGGGTAGCATTGGCGATGGTGTCGCGATCGAGTATCTGCTGGGGATGGTCGAGAAACAGCTTGAGCAGGGTGAAATCGGCGCCGGAGAGGATGACCTCCTCGCCATCGCGATGGAACAGCCGGTGACTGACCGGATCCAGGCGCCAGTCGTCGAAGGTCAGCAGACCGGTGGCCGCCGGGCGCGTCTCGCCGAAGCCGGCACGGCGCAGCAGCGCCTTGATGCGGGCCAGCAATTCGCGCGGACTGAAGGGTTTGCCCAGGTAGTCGTCGGCGCCCAGTTCCAGGCCGATGACCCGATCCGCTTCGTCGGAACTGGCGGTGAGCATGATGATGGGGACCTGTCGGCAACTCGACTGCTCGCGCATCCAGCGGCAGAGGGCGAAGCCGTCCTCGCCGGGGAGCATGACATCGAGGATCAGCAGATCGGGGACGAAGTCGCCCAGCGCCCGGCGCAATTCGCGGCCATCGCCGACGGCGCGCACCAGATAGCCGGCACGGGTGAGGTAGGCTTCGAGCAGCTCACGGATTTCCCCGTCGTCGTCGACGACCAGGAGGGATTTGCCCAGGGTGGACATGGCGATGTTCGCTCTTGTTGTTCTGGCCCGAGGCCAGCTACCGGTAGTGCCGGCAGCATACCGGGGCCGGGCGACCTTGAGTAGTCGCC
>NZ_JASCON010000214.1:0-206 GCF_029959585.1 Pseudomonas sp. PS02302 | reverse complement strand
GCCGGCAGCACATTGCCGCCGATGTCCTTGAGCTTGAGAAACACGGTAAAGGGCAGCACGAAGCGGTGGATGCCTTTGGGGCCGAAGCCTGGGGCCTTCACCGTCCGTACCGAGAGCTTCTTGCCCCGGGCCGTCTTGTGCGATTGGCTGTCGCGCTCGGTGTAGATGTCCTTGAGCACGCCGTGGTCGCGCATGAACGACATGGC
>NZ_JASCON010000213.1:0-209 GCF_029959585.1 Pseudomonas sp. PS02302 | reverse complement strand
ACCAACCTGGTCACCGCCGGCGCCTACGCCTACCTGGGCGGCATGCCGATGCTGATGCTGACCGGCCAGAAGCCGATCAAGAAATCCAAGCAGGGGCGTTTCCAGATTCTCGACGTGTGCCGCATGATGGCGCCGCTCACCAAGTACACCCACCAGTTCGCCTCCGCCGACAACATCCCGTCGCGCATCCGCGAGGCCTTCCGCCTCGC
>NZ_JASCON010000212.1:0-212 GCF_029959585.1 Pseudomonas sp. PS02302 | reverse complement strand
CCCCTAGGGGTTGAAGTCACCCCTAGGGTCGTTTCGCTGGAAATCAGCACTAGATCATGCGCCCGTAAACCAGGTGCACGTCAGCCAGGGTTGCCCCTGTCGATGATGTTTCAACCGATATGCCGCCCATTACAGACAGCCATTCGCTTTTTGCACCCTCCCATTCCCCACACCCAACAGCTTTCCTTGCGGATTGCCTGCCTTCCGATGTT
>NZ_JASCON010000211.1:0-221 GCF_029959585.1 Pseudomonas sp. PS02302 | reverse complement strand
TTCACATAGGCGGCGATGCCGGCGATCAGGCCGCCGCCGCCCACGGGGACGAAGATGGCATCGAGCCGCCCCGGATGCTGGCGCAGGATCTCCATGGCCACGGTGCCCTGGCCGGCGATGACGTCCGGATCGTCATAGGGCGGCACGAAGGTGTAGCCCTGCTCCTCGACCAGGCGCAGCGCCTCGGCCAGGGCCTCGGGAAAGGCGTCGCCGTGCAGCAC
>NZ_JASCON010000210.1:0-228 GCF_029959585.1 Pseudomonas sp. PS02302 | reverse complement strand
CTTCTATCACTTTCCCAATTTTTTAAAGAACAGTTCTGATCAAAGACCAGAAGTCAGCTTTTGTGCCCTTCTCATTACCTGTCGGCAGGGAGAAGTCAAAAGCTCACTTCTGAGCTTTTCAAGCAATTGCGTTAGCCGTAGGTGGAGATGGTGGAGCCAAGGAGGATCGAACTCCTGACCTCCTGCGTGCAAGGCAGGCGCTCTCCCAGCTGAGCTATGGCCCCATCG
>NZ_JASCON010000020.1:0-67565 GCF_029959585.1 Pseudomonas sp. PS02302 | reverse complement strand
GGCTCACGGCGGTCACGAGGCAGAGGCTGAGCTTTTGTACCGGACAGCCGCGCGGGCCGGCCCGGAGCGGCGAGTGCCGTCTTCCGCTATCGCAAGCTCAAGGCGGCGGGGGAGGCGGGTTGCCAGCCTCCACCCAGCGCCTTGAAGGTGCTTACCGCCGCCTGTGCGGCGGCCGTCTGCGCCTGGGCACGCGCATCGGCCGTGCGGAGCAGGCGCTCATCGGCCTGCAGAACGTCGACCAGGGGCAGCACGCCCTTCTGGTAGGCGAGGGCGGCGGCCTGGCGGGCTTGGCTGAGCGAGGCTTCGCCTGCCGTCAGCAGGGTGACCTGCTCTTCGCGCTTCAGCTGGCCGGTCAGGGCATCTTCGACGTCTTCGGTGGCGCGCAATGCCGCCAGTCGATAGGCCGCCAGCAATTCTGCGCGCTGTCCCTCGGCCGCCTGGATCTGCGCATCGATCCGGCCGAAGTCGAACAGCCGCCAGCGTACGCCCAGGGCACCGAGCGCCTGATTGGCGTCGTGGCTGAAGAGATTGCCACTGGAAATCGTGGTGGCGCTGCCGAGCAGAGCGCTCAGGGAGATCTTGGGATAGTACTCGGCCGTTGCGGCGCCGATCCGGGCATTGGCGGCGGCCAGGCGGCGCTCGGCCGCGATCAGGTCCGGACGTCGACGGAGCAGGTCGGCGGGCGTGCCTGCCGTTTCGATGCGGGGGGCGTCGGGAATGGACGCGGCGCCAGCCAGTTGGGTACGCCAGGTGCCAGGGGGCGCCGCCAGCATCACGTCCAGTGCATTCATCGCCCGCTCCAGCGAGAACTCCAGGCCGGGTATCGAGGCCTGGACCTCGGCCAAGCCCCCTTCGGCCTGGCGTAGCTCCCGGTCGGTCGCCAGGTCCTTGCCGTTCAGTAGCCTGACCATCGACAGCAAGCCCTGCTGGGTGTCCACCTGATGGCGAGCGATCGCCAGGCGTGTCTGCAGACCGCGGATGTCGATATAGAGATCCGCGGTCTGGGCAGCCACGGCAAGGCGCACGGCACGGGCACCCGCCACGCTGGCCTGGTAGTCGGCCTGGGCGGCTTCGCGACCTCGGCGCAGACCGCCAAACACATCCAGCTCCCAGCTTGAGTCAAGATTGGCCTCATAGGAAGAACCGCTCCTGGCGTAGCCGGGCGCTGAATTGAGCACCCGTCCAAGCGGTGTTTCCAGCGACTGATAGGCACGACCGGCCTGGCCACCAAGATCGCCTACCGGCAATAGCGCGGCATCGGCCGCCCTAAGGCCGGCGCGAGCCTGGGTAATGCGTGCGTCGGCCTGGACCAGATCGAGATTTTGCGCAAGCGCCTGTTCTACCAGGCGGCTCAGGAGTGGATCGTTGAAGCGGTCCCACCAACCTGCGAGCGCCCGATCGGCCAGGGTCGCTGCCACCGGCTGCTGCTGGAAGGTTGCCGGTAGCGCACCTTCAGGGGCGCGGTAGTCAGGCCCGACTGTGCAGCCGCTCGCCAGGGTGGCGCTGGTGAGCAGAATAATCTGGAGTCTGGAGCGCATGGGCTTTTATCCTGAGCAACGCCTGAACGGTTTTGGTGACTAAAGTGTATATTGGTCACCTTCCGCATCATTTTGCAACTGCCGGAACACCCAACCCCATGACTACCGAATCCGTTTCCCCTGGCCAGGCTCGTGGACCGGCCGAGCACGACGTTCGCCACCAGATCATGGTGGCAGCGAAAGAACACTTCAGCCACTACGGCTACGAGAAAACTACGGTGTCCGAACTCGCCCGGAGCATCGGGTTTTCCAAGGCCTACATTTACAAGTTCTTCGATTCGAAGCAGGCGATTGGCGAGGCCATCTGTGCGGATTGCCTAAGCGGAATCGAGGCCGAGGCCAGGGCCGCGGTGGCCTCGGCTACCCAAGCCCCCGAAAAGCTGAGAAGGCTGTTTCAGAGCCTTCCGACGGCAACCCTGCGGCTGTTTTCCGACGATCGAAAGCTTTACGAGATCGCCATTTCTGCGACGTCGGGTCGCTGGCCGGCCACGATCAGCTACGAAGTCCGGATGCAGGAGCTCCTCAAGGAGATCCTGGTGCAGGGCCGCGGGGAAGGACAGTTCGAGCGCAAGACACCGATCGACGACGTGACGATGGCGACCTATCTCGTGTTGCGACCCTATCTGAATCCGCTGATGCTCCAGCACAGCTTCGAGCATTTCGATGTCGCTCTTACCCAGCTGGCCAACCTGGTGCTGCGTAGCCTCTCGCCCTAAATTGTTTTGTGACTATTGACTAAAATAGTCACTGGTATCAAATTGCGCGCTCTGCTGGCATCCTCTCGGAGCTTCCATGTTCGCGCGCCGTCTGCTTTCCACTGTTGTGGTGGCTACCGTCCTTCCGCTTTCTCTTGGCGGGTGCGACGCTCCTTCCCAAGGCGATCCCCGTACGCAGGCACCGCTGGTACGGGCTGCCGTGGCGCAACCGGCCGAGCGCGCTAGCCGCACCTTTACCGGCATTGTCGCCGCGCGAGTGCAGAGCGATCTGGGCTTTCGCGTCGCCGGCAAGGTTGCCGAACGGCTGGTGGACATAGGAACAACCGTCAAGCGCGGACAACCGCTGCTCAAGCTCGATCCCAGCGATCTGCAACTGGCCCTGCAGGCCCAGCGCGAAGCCGTGGCCGCTGCCCAGGCGCGGGCTCGCCAGGCAGCAGACGATGAGTCTCGCTATCGGGACCTGCGCGGCACGGGGGCAATTTCGGTCTCTGGCTACGAGCAGATCAAGGCCGCTGCGGATACGGCCAGGGCCCAGCTCAAGGCGGCCGAAGCCCAGGCAGAAGTCGCCCTCAACGCCAGCCGTTATGCCGTCCTGGTGGCCGATGCGGAGGGCACCGTGGTCGATACCCTGGCCGAGCCCGGTCAGGTCGTGGCCGCTGGGCAGAGCGTGCTGCGCCTGGCCCGCGCGGGCGCCCGGGAGGTCGTCGTCCAGCTACCGGAGACCCTGCGTCCGACGCTTGGCTCGCTGGCCCAGGCCAGCCGTCTGGGCGGTGATCAACAGCCAGGACCGGCACGACTGCGGCAGTTATCGGACAGCACCGATCGCGAGACGCGTACCTTCGAGGCGCGCTATGTGCTCGAAGGGGCGCTGGCCAATGCGCCCCTGGGCACCACGGTGACACTGCGCATCCCGGAAGACTCCGGGCAGCGGGGGAAGGCCTTGCAGGTGCCGCTGGGCGCCCTGTACGACGAGGGCAGGGGCGCAGGGGTCTGGCGTATCCAGGGCTCGCCCGAGCAGGTCGCCTGGGTACCCGTGCAGGTTCGCCAGGTGGCGGATGACACCGCCCTGGTGGACGGTCCCCTCCTGCCGGGTGACAGGGTCGTGGCCCTCGGCGTTCATCTCCTTCACGAGGGCCAGGCGATCCGCCTGGCCACCCCTGCCAACAGTGCCCTGGAAGGTAAGCAGCCGTGAGCGACAGCCGATTCAATCTGTCGGCGCTGGCCGTCCGCGAACGCTCGATCACCCTGTTCCTGATCCTGCTGATCTCGGTGGGTGGGGTACTGTCGTTCTTCAAGCTAGGCCGGGCGGAAGATCCGGCCTTCACGGTCAAGGTCATGACCATCATCACCGCCTGGCCGGGGGCCACGGCCCAGGAGATGCAGGATCAGGTCGCCGAGAAATTGGAAAAGCGCCTGCAGGAATTGCGCTGGTACGAGCGCTCGGAGACCTATACCCGTCCGGGCCTGGCCTTTACCACCTTGACGCTGCTCGACAGCACGCCGCCGGCCGAGGTGCCCGAGGAGTTCTACCAGGCGCGCAAGAAGATCAGTGACGAAGCCAGGACCCTGCCCGCCGGGGTGAGCGGGCCAATGGTCAACGATGAATACGCCGACGTCACCTTCGCGCTCTTCGCGCTCAAGGCCCGGGGCGAGCCGCAACGGCTGCTGGCGCGCGAGGCGGAAACGCTGCGCCAGCGTCTGCTGCATGTGCCGGGGGTCAAGAAGGTCAACATCCTGGGTGAGCAGACCGAGCGCATCTATGTGGAGTTTTCCCACGACCGCCTGGCCACCCTGGGCGTGGCACCGCAAGACATCTTCGCCGCGCTCAATGCCCAGAATGCCCTGACCCCCGCCGGCTCCATCGAAACCCGCGGCCCCGAGGTCTTCGTCCGCCTGGATGGCGCCTTCGAGCAGCTCGATGCCATTCGCGACACCCCGGTGAGCGTCAAGGGCCGCACCTTCAAACTGGCAGACATCGCGACGGTGAAGCGTGGCTATGAAGATCCGGCCACCTTCGTCATCCGCAGCGGTGGCGAGCCGGCGCTGCTGCTGGGCATCGTCATGCGCGACGGCTGGAATGGCCTAGATCTCGGCAAGTCACTTGAAGGCGAAGTCGGCAACATGAACGCTGAGATGCCCCTGGGCATGAGTCTGACCAAGGTGACCGACCAGGCGGTCAACATCGCCTCGTCGGTCGACGAATTCATGATCAAGTTCTTTGTCGCCCTGCTGGTGGTGATGGTGGTGTGCTTCGTCAGCATGGGCTGGCGGGTGGGCATCGTCGTGGCGGCGGCGGTCCCCCTGACGCTGGCGGCGGTGTTCCTCGTCATGGCCGCCACCGGCAAGAATTTCGATCGCATCACCCTGGGCTCGCTGATCCTGGCCCTGGGGCTGCTGGTGGACGATGCCATCATCGCCATCGAGATGATGGTGGTGAAGATGGAGGAGGGCTATAGCCGTGGCAAAGCCTCCGCCTATGCCTGGAGCCACACCGCCGCTCCCATGCTGGCCGGCACCCTGGTGACCGCCGTGGGCTTCATGCCCAATGGCTTTGCCCAGTCCGCGGCGGGTGAATACACCAGCAACATGTTCTGGATCGTCGGCATCGCGCTGATCACCTCCTGGGTCGTGGCGGTGGTCTTCACGCCCTACCTGGGCGTCAAGCTGCTGCCGGAGACCAAGACCGTCGAAGGCGGGCACACCGCGCTTTACGACACGCCGCGCTACCACCGTTTTCGTCGTGTGCTCGGCCAGGTGATCGCCCGCAAGTGGCTGGTCGCGCTGCTGGTGATCGGCCTGTTCGTCGGCGCCATCCTGGGCATGGCTGTCGTCAAGAAGCAGTTCTTCCCCATCTCCGACCGTCCCGAGCTGATGGTGGAGGTGCAGATGCCCTATGGCACCTCGATCAGCGAGACCGAGCGAGCGACCACCAAGGTCGAGGCCTGGCTCGCCCAGCAGGCTGACGCCCGGATCGTGACCTCGTACATCGGTCAAGGCGCACCCCGCTTCTTTCTCGCCATGAGTCCGGAGCTGCCGGATCCTTCGTTCGCCAAGATCATCATCCGTACCGACAACCCCGAGGCCCGTGAAGCTCTCAAGATGCGGCTGCGTGACGCCATTGCCGCCGGACTCGCGCCGGAAGCACGGCTGCGGGTCACCCAACTGGTGTTCGGGCCCTATTCGCCGTTCCCGGTCGCCTTTCGCGTGAGCGGTCCCGATCCGCAGGTGCTGCGGCGGGTGGCCGCGGAGGTGGAGCAGGTGATGCGGGCCAGTCCGCTGATGCGTACCGTCAACAGCGATTGGGGCACGCGGACGCCGGTGCTGCGCTTCAAGCTGCAGCAGGATCGCTTGCAGGCGATTGGGCTGAGTTCCAACGCCGTGGCGCAGCAGCTGCAATTTCTCCTGAGTGGCGTGCCGGTAACGGCGGTGCGCGAAGACATCCGCACCGTCCAGGTGGTCGCCCGCGCGGCCGGTGATGTTCGCCTCGATCCGGCGCGGTTGGGCGATCTCACCCTGGTCGGCGCCCAGGGCCAGCGTATTCCGCTGTCGCAGGTCGGCGACCTGGAGGTGCAGCTGGAAGAACCGCTCATGCGGCGACGCGATCGGGTGCCGACGATCACCGTCCGCGGCGATATCGCCGAAGAGCTGCAACCGCCAGACGTCTCCACCGCCGTGCTCCAGCAGCTGCAGCCGATCATCCAGCGTTTGCCGGCGGGCTATCGGATCGTACAGGCGGGCGCCATCGAGGAGTCGGGCAAGGCGATGGCGGCGATGCTGCCGATCTTCCCGCTGATGATCGCCTTGACGCTGCTCATCATCATCCTGCAGGTGCGTTCCATGGCCGCGATGATCATGGTCTTCCTGACCAGTCCCCTGGGGCTGATCGGGGTGGTACCGACCCTGATCCTGTTTCAGCAACCCTTCGGCATCAATGCCCTGGTCGGCTTGATCGCGCTGTCGGGCATCCTGATGCGCAACACCCTGATCCTGATCGGGCAGATCCACCAGAACGAGCAGGACGGCCTGCCCCCCTTCCAGGCGGTGGTCGAGGCGACCGTGCAGCGCGCAAGACCGGTGATCCTCACGGCGCTGGCGGCGGTGCTGGCCTTCATCCCCCTTACCCATTCCGTGTTCTGGGGCACCCTGGCCTACACCCTCATCGGCGGCACCCTCGCCGGTACCGTGCTCACCCTCGTATTCCTGCCGGCCATGTACGCCATCTGGTTCAGGATCAGGCCATCTCCCGCCCTCCACTGATCGCTCCCATCCCCTTCAATCCACGAAAAGGCACTGACATGTCGAAAGCAGAAGTTGTCCTCATCACCGGGGTGTCGTCCGGCATCGGACGCGCCACCGCCACGCGGCTGGCCGCACGGGGATGCCGGGTGTTCGGCACTGTGCGCAACCAGCAGGGCGCTCAGGCTATCCCGGGCGTGGAGCTCGTCGACATGGACGTCCGCGATGAAGACTCGGTCCGCCGTGGCGTTGCCGTCATCATCGCTCGGGCCGGACGGATCGATGTCCTGATCAACAATGCCGGGGGGACCCTGCTCGGTGCCCTGGAAGAGGCGTCGATCGATGAGGCCCGCAGCCTGTTCGACACCAACGTCTTCGGCCTCCTGCGCACGATCCAGGCGGTGCTGCCGCACATGCGTGCGCAAGGCGCCGGGCGCATCGTCAATGTCAGTTCCGTGCTGGGCTTTCTGCCGGCGCCGTACATGGCGCTCTATGCGGCGTCCAAGCATGCGGTGGAAGGACTCTCCGAAACGCTGGACCACGAGGTACGCCAGTTCGGGGTTCGCGTTGCCCTGGTCGAGCCTTCGTTCACCCGGACGAATCTGGATCTCAACGCCCCTCAGACCTCCGTCAAGATTTCGCAGTACCAGCAGCAGTTCCGCGTGGTCGCCCAGACCATTCAAGAGAACGTCCAGAAGGCGCCCGAGCCCGATGGCGTAGCCACGACGATCGTCGCGGCAGCGCTGGGCGCCTGGAAGATGCGCCACACGCCCAAAGGGGAGGCGTCACGCCTGGCCAAGCTTCGCCGCTTCATGCCGGCCGGTCCCGTCGAGAAGGGCTTGCGAAAGACCTTCGGGCTGGCCTGAGCCGTGCGGTGCCAGCACCCGGCTCACGTTCGCGCCGGGCGCCCATGAGAGATCCATCCTGCCAATGAGCGACGTCACCCATGACCCCCATAGATAGCGCCCGTAGCGAGGCTTCGTCGGCTCACCCCGACGGAGGAACGTCAGGTGTAGCACCCGGTGCCACTGCGCCATGGCCGGTGTTTGGGGTGGCTGCCATCGCGGTATTCCTCGTATCCATGGATGGCACCATGCTCTTCGCGGCGTTCAGCGCTTTGCGGGTCGGATTTGCCCAGGCGACGCCGGCAGACCTTTCCTGGGTGCTCAACGCCTACACGGTCGTCTATGCGGCGATGCTCATCCCGTCCGGAGGGCTGGCGGACAGACATGGGCGCAAGAAGGTCTTCCTCGGCGGCGTTGCACTGTTCGTCGGGGCGTCAATGGCGTGCGGCCTTGCCAACAGTGTCGACTGGCTGGTGGCGGCGAGAGTCCTGCAAGCCCTCGGCGCTGCCTTGCTCACGCCCGCATCGCTCTCGCTGGTACTGGCCGCCTTCCCCATCACTCAACGTGCCGTGGCCGTGAGTCTATGGGGTGCGGTCGGCGGTCTGGCCGCGGCCGTTGGCCCTAGTCTGGGCTCCTTCGTGGTCGCCGCTCTCGGTTGGCAGTGGGCGTTCTACCTGAACCTGCCGGTAGGCATGTTCGCCCTCTGGCGTGGCGCCAGGCTGCTGACGGAGACCAAGCAACAGACCGTGGGGCGTCCCCTGGATGTGGTGGGCATGGTACTGCTGATCGCCGGCATCGGTGCCCTGGCGTTAGCGATCGTGCAAGCCGAGTCCCCGGCCTGGTCACGGCAGGCATTGCTGGGCGCCCTGGGCATCGCGGGGGTATGCCTGATCGGCTTCGTCGTCTGGGCGCGCTCTACCGTAGCCCCATTGATGGATCTGCGGCTGTTTCACAACCGCACCTACAGCTACGTCAATCTTGCGACCCTGAGCTTCGGCATCGCGTTCTCGATGATGTTTTTCGCCTTCTTCTTCTACATGAGCGCGATCTGGAAGTACCCGCTACCACTCGCCGGCCTGGCCATGATGCCCGGACCGCTGTTGGTGGTGCCGACCGCAGCGCTATCGGGTCGCGTGGCGAGCAGGTACGGCCACCGGCCGCTGCTGCTGATCGGGTGCCTGGTCTACGCCCTGAGCGGACTGTGGTTTCTGTTGGTTCCGGGGCTCGAGCCCGCTTACCTGACGCGGTGGCTGCCGGGCATGCTGCTCAGCGGCCTGGGCGTCGGGCTGGTGATGCCCTCGCTGGCGGGTGCGGCGGTCAGTCGCCTTTCGGCTGACCACTATGCGGTGGGCAGTGCGGTGAATCAGGCCGTCCGCCAGATCGGATCGGTCATGGGCGTGGCCTTGACCGTCCTGCTTCTCGGCAGTCCCCACCTGCAACGCGCTGACTTTGATTCCGTTTATCTGTGCCATATCGGCTTGGCGCTACTCACCGCAGCCCTCTGCATCCCGGTCAAAACGCTGCCTGTGGCCGCCCGTACCCGTATTCCTGACGAGCGCTAGAGAACGTGGCGCGGATTGTTCAGAGACCGCATTGGAGACGGTCAGCATTCACCTTCCCATGGGGACCCCTACATAGCCCTTGATCTGGCACAGGCGCCTTGATCGGGCGCGGACAAGACACGAGGTCGCCCGCGGGCGCCTCGTCCATCGAGAGAAGAGGTAAGGCAATGCAAGGCAACGACAGAACACGCATCGTGGTGACCGGCCTGGGCACGGTCAGTCCGCTGGGCTGTGGCACCGACCAGGTCTGGTCTCGGCTGCTGGCGGGGCGCTCGGGCATAAGTCCGCTGCCGCCCGCGGTCAGCGACGGGGTGGGCAGTCTCATCGCCGGTCAGGTGCCGAGCCGCGCCGAGGATCCGGAGGCGGGCTACGACCCCCTGGTGGCCATCGCCGCCAAGGATCTGAAGAAGATGGATCGCTTCATCGAGTTCGCTCTGGTGGCGGCCCAGGAAGCCCTCGGCCAGGCCGGCTGGCAGCCAACCACCGAGGCGCAGCGCGAGCGCACGGCGACCATCATCGCCTCTGGGGTGGGCGGCTTCGGCGCCATCGCCGAGGCGGTGCGGACCACCGATGCCCGCGGCCCGCGGCGGCTCTCGCCGTTTACCGCACCGTCCTTCCTGGCCAACATGGCGGCGGGCAACGTCTCCATCCAATACGGCTTCCGCGGTCCGCTGGGCGCGCCCATCACCGCCTGCGCCGCCGGTGTCCAGGCCATCGGCGACGCTGCCCGGCTGATCCGCAGCGGCGAGGCCGACATCGCCCTCTGCGGCGGGGCCGAGGCGGCCATCAACCGCGTCAGCCTGGGTAGCTTCGCCGTCGCCCGGGCGCTGTCCACGGGATCCAACGAGCGTCCGCAGGAGGCCTCGCGCCCCTTCGACCGGGAGCGTGACGGCTTCGTCATGGCCGAAGGCGCCGGGCTGCTGGTGATCGAGACCCTGGAGCATGCCCTGGCACGGGGCGCCACACCCCTGGCCGAACTGGTGGGCTACGGTACCAGCGCCGATGCCTACCACCTCACCGCCGGCCCGGAGGACGGCAGCGGCGCTCGTCGCGCCATGGCGCAGGCCCTGCGCCAGGCCGGCATCGATGCTGCCCAGGTTCAGCACATCAATGCCCACGCCACCTCCACCCAGGTGGGCGACAAGGGCGAGCTGGCGGCCATCCGCGCGGTATTTGGCGATGCGTCCCCGGTGGCCATCTCCTCGACCAAGTCCAGCACCGGACACCTGCTGGGCGCCGCGGGGGGCGTGGAAGCCATCTTCACCGTGCTCGCGCTGCGCGACCAGATCGTGCCGCCGACCTTGAACCTGCACCACCCCGATCCGGCCGCGGAAGGCCTGAACCTTGTCGCCCTGCAGGCTCGGCCACTGTTGATCGACTACGCCCTGTCCAATGGCTTCGGTTTCGGCGGGGTGAATGCCAGCGTGCTGTTCAGGCGTTGGATGGGGAGCTGATAGTTACTTAGCGTGCGCGCAGGCGTGGCCCGGCCGGCCACGCTCGCGGCGTCGCAGGCGATTTTTGGACTCGCGTGGCGGTAGGAGCGGCGTTTCCCTGCGTCGTTTCAGATAGGACTTGAGTCCACCAGGAAGAGAAGGCTCTCTTCCTGTTTTTTCTTCAGCCGCTGTCCACCACTCTCAATTGGGCAGATGGCACCTGAGCAGGTCATTGGTCTGTCGGGCTCGCATCGCCTGGGATACCGAACGTTGGCCTATGCAGGCATACATGCAAGAATGTTTGTAAAAGACCGGCTAAACGCTAAGCTGGCGAAACCGATGCCGTTGAAACGAGAGACCTATGCGCCGTACGAAGGAAGACGCTGAGCGAACCCGGCAAACCATTCTGGATGCCGCCGAGGCGTTGTTTCTTACCAATGGTGTTTCACGCACCAGCCTCGAAATGATCGCCAGAGAATGCGGGTTGACTCGAGGAGCCGTGTATTGGCACTTCAGGGACAAGGCGCAGCTGGTCCACGAGATGCTCAATCGCATCCGCATTCCGCTTGACGAAGTCACTCAGCAGTTGAGCGCGGACGGGGAGGGCGATTGCCTGATGAGGCTGTACGAACTGTGCGTCGAGTGCATGGAGAAATTCGTTCAGCCGGGACGGGAGCGTCGTGTCATGACCATCCTGATGCACCGTTGCGAATTCACTCAGGAACTGCAGGAAGTCGAACAGCGGGAAAATGCCTTGACCCGCGAATTCGTGGCGCTCGTCGAGCGCCTCTTCGATGGCCAACGGCAGCGCCTGCAGGCCGCGGTGACGCCGAGAAGTGCCAGCCTACAGCTGCATAGCCTGTTTTGCGGCACGCTGGCTGGCATCCTTCGTGACCAGGACATCTTCGCGCCGCTCATGGATGTACGGCTGATCTTCACCCTCTACTTCAGGTCGCTGGTGAAGGACTGGCCATGACGGTGGACGAGCGGCGCGCCAGCGGAGCAAGGGACCGGCACTGACGCCTTGCTCCCGCTGGACGCGATACTGAGCTGTCCCGGGCGTTGGTTTTCGGGCGCTCCTGCAGGGCGATCGCTCTTTTCCGGCAGCGACCCGCACAATTTCGGGACGCTACCCTGTTCAGGCCGGCGGGCTCCCCGTCGCTACTTGAAACGAGCGGTGTAATCCGCCAGGTTGCCGGGCGTGATCAGCTCGTACGGCACCCAGACATCCGCCTGGACCGGTTCCTTGCGGATCATCTTGAGCGCGGATTGCACCGCCTGCACGGCCTGGCCTCGCGGGTCCTGGAACACCGAGGCGGCCAGCAGTCCGCGCTTGATGGCCGCCTGACCATCAGGTAGACCATCCACCCCCACCACCGGAACCTGACCCTTGCCCATTCCGGCCTGTTGCAGCGCCATGGCGGCGCCGATGGCCATCTCGTCGTTGTTGGCGACAATGGCGTCGAAATGGGTCCCGGCGGTCAGCCAGTTGCTGGTCAGGTCCATGCCCTTGCTGCGGTCCCAGTCCGCGTTCTGCTGGGCGATCACCTTGATGTCGGGATAGGCCTTGAGCGCTTCCTTGAGGCCTTCGGAGCGGCCGCGGGTGGCGTTCTGGGTCAGCTCGCCCATGATCAGGGCGATGCTGCCCTTGCCGTTCAGCTGCTTGGCGATGAACTGCCCCTGCAACTGCCCGGCCTGCAGGTCGTCCGAGGCCACGGCGACCACCCCGGCGGGCAGCTTGGGATCGTCCGGGCGCCGGTTGACGTACACCAGCGGAACCTTGGCCGTGGTGGCGGCGCGGGTAATGTTGACGGTGGCGGCGGTGTCCACCGGCAGCACGATCACGGCGTCCACGTTCTGCGCCAGGAAGCTCTGCACCTGGTTCAGCTGGCGAACGACGTCGCCCTGGGCATCCTCAAATTGCAGGCTGATCTTTTCCGCCTTGCCCGCCTCTTCCAGATTGCGGCGGACATAGGTCATGAAGTTGTCGTCGACCTTGGCGATGCTGACTCCGATACGGTAGTCGGCGAGGGCCAGGGGGGGCAGGGCGAAGGCGAAGGCGGCGCACAGCAGGTTGCGAAGCAGCATGTTCAGTTCCTCTTGTTGTTATGCGAGCGGAAGCATCTATCGGGGACTACAGGGTGAAGGCCGTTCTGAAGCGCTCCAACGCACGCTCGGTATCACCTTCGGCAGCCCAGCCTTCGAGGCCGACCACACCGCGATAGCCGAGCCCGGCGAGGGCCCGGGCAATGGCCGGGTAGTGAATCTCGCCGGTCCCCGGCTCACAACGCCCAGGGACATCGGCTACCTGGATTTCCCCGATCGCCGACCCGGCCCGACGGATCAGCTCGATCAGGTTCCCTTCGCCGATCTGGGCATGGTAGAGGTCCAGGTTGAGCCGCAGGTAGGGACTGGCGACCGCCTCGATCAGGGCCAGGGTGTCTTCGGCGCGGGCGAAGGGCACACCGGGATGGTCCACCGCGGTATTGAGGTTCTCCAGCAGGAAGACCCGGCCGGCGGACTCGCCCAGGCGGGCGATCTCGGCGAGGGTGTCGCGCGCCGCCAGCCAGTGGTGGCCACTCACCTCGGCCAGTGGCTTGACCGGCAGGCCGCGCGGGTCCAGGCCGGTGCCATGCAGATTGAGCGAAGGGCAGGCCAGGCGCTCGGCCACGGCCAGGGATTCCCGGGCACTGGCAAGCAGGGCGGCATGGCCTTCGGCGCTCACCAGGTCGCCTGAGACATAGCCGGTCATGGAGGTGAAGCGCGCGCCGGTGGCGGCCAGGGCGTCGATGTCGTGACGCGTCCAGTCCCAGATCTCCACGGCGAAGCCCAGGGCGTGCAGGCGGCGGACCCGCTCGACGAAGGGCAGATCGAGAAAGACCATTTCGGCGCTGACGGCCAGGATGAAGGGCGATGAGGTCATGGCTTCACTCCGCGACGGCGACCGGCTGGCCGGTCTGCACCGATTCGATGGCGGCCAGGGCGATGGCCAGCGCCGCCCGGGCATCGTGGCCGCCCACCGGCACCGGGGTGCCCTCGCGCACGGCATCGACGAAGGCGCGCAGTTCGGCCAGGTAGGCGTCGCGCAGCAACTCGGCGTCGGAGCGCTGGGTGGTCTGGCTGATGCCTTCGGCGCCGTAGCAGACCAGCTCGCTGGTCCGGGCGTCCCCGGCGGTCAGCATGCCCGCGCTGCCGAATACCTCGCCGCGCACGTCGTAGCCGTACACCGCCTGGAAGTTGGCCTCGGCGGTGGCAATGGCGCCGTTGTCGTAGCGAATAGTCACCACGGCGGTGTCCAGTAGGCCGCGGTCACGGAAATCGGGGCGCACCAGGGCGTCGGCCACCGCGTAGACCTGCACGGCGCGGGCGTCCGGATTGAAGAAGTTGAGGGTGTCGAAGTCGTGGATCAGGGTCTCGAGGAAGATGGTCCAGGGCTTCACCGCCGCCGGATTGTGCAGCGCCGGATCGCGGGTAAGGGAGCGCAGCAGTTGCGGTGTGCCGATCCGCCCCTGGACGATCAGCTCCCGAGCGCTGCGAAAGCTGTTGGCGAAACGCCGGTTGAAGCCCACCTGCAGGGCCACGCCAGCCTCCGCGCAGGCAGCGATGGCCCGGTCGGCCTCTTCCAGGGTCACGGCCATGGGTTTTTCGCAGAACACCGGCTTGCCGGCGCGGGCGGCGGCCACCACCAGCTCGGCATGGCTGCGGGCCGGGGCGACGATGACCACGGCCTCGACGGCGGGGTCTTCGATCAACGCCTGGGGGTCGGTGTGGATATGGGCGACGTCCAGGGTCTCGCCAAGCCGGGCAGCGGCGCCGGGCGCCGGATCGGCCAGGGCGACCAGCCGCGCGCCATGCAGGTGCCGAGCGAGGGCGGTGGCATGGAAGGTACCCATGCGACCGGTACCGATGAGGCCGAGGGCGAGGGAGGGGTTCGTCTGGGGCATGAGGCGTTCTCTTGTGGTTGTTATAGGCGTGGGCGATGCGCCCGACAGGGAGGGAGCAACCGCCATGCCAGGGCAGGAAAGGCAGCCAGGTCGCGGGCTGCAGGACTTGCCAGCCCGCATTTATGTCTATAAAAAAGACATGTCCAGCTGGACATGTCCAAAGGCTGGACGAGGAGCCGAAGATGCAGGAGCAGGTCGCCCCGAGCGAGCTGACGCGGGAATTGCAATTCGTCAGCGAGCTGCAGCGGCCGTCGGTCGCCGCAGGTGTTCAGCGCGAGCTGGATGCCGCCTGGACGGACTGCCTGGCGGGGGCCGCTGAACTGGTCCCGGTGCGGCCGGTGATCCGGGCGTCCTGGCTGCGCAGCCGCGCGGCGGGCATCGTCGCGGAGGAATTCCACTACGAGTTCGTCGAGTCGCAGGAGCTGGCCCGCCGGCTGCAGCGGCAGCGCGAGCTGCTGGACATCGCCGCGCCGGTCATGGCCGAGCTGTTGCGCTACAACCCGGACGGGCACCTCAACCTGGCGGATGCCGAGGGCGTGACCCTGGCCGCCTGCGGGCTGGATCTCACCCCGCTGGGCAGTCGTCTGCTGGAGTCGGTGCAGGGCACCAACTGCACCGGCCTGGCCCTGCGCGAGCAGCGGCTGGTGTTCGTCCTGGCGGGCGAGAATTTCAAGCGCGAGCTGCGCGAGCGGCGGATGCACTGCGCCTCGGCACCGGTCCGCGACACCCAGGGACGGCTGCTCGGCGCCCTGACCCTCACCGCGGCGGTGGGCAACTTCCACTGCCATACCCTGGGCACGGTCCAGGCCGCGGCCGATGCGATCTCCCGCCAGCTGGCGCTCACCGCGCTGCTGGACGAGCAGCAGCGGGTGCTGGAGGTCCTCAACGAAGGCGTCATCCTGCTCGATGACGACCGCTGCATCCGTAGCCTGAACGGCTATGCGCGGCGCCTGCTGCAGCTCGACGATCCACAGCGGGAGCGCCCCTTCGCCAGCCTCATCACCCAGGACACCGACCTCGACCTCTGGCTGGATCGTCGCTGGGAACGCCAGGACCGCGACCTCACCCTGTTGCTACCAGACGGCAGCGGTTTGCCGTGCCTGGCCTCCGCCGCGCCCATCGCCCAGGGCGGCTGGGTGCTGTCGCTGCGAGAGAACCGCCGCATCCGCGAGATCACCCGCCAGCTGCTGGGCACCCGGGCGCGTTACAGCTTCAACGATATCCAGGGTCGCTCGCCAGCCTTGCAGAACGCCTTGCGCGTGGCTCAGGCAGCCAGCCACAGCGAAGCCACGGTGCTGGTACTGGGAGAAAGCGGGGTAGGCAAGGAGCTATTCGCCCAGGCGATCCACAACGCCAGTGTCCGTCGCCATGGCCCCTTCGTTGCGGTGAACTGTGGCGCCATTCCACGCGACCTGGTGCAGAGCGAGCTGTTCGGCCATGTCGAGGGGGCCTTCACCGGGGCTGCGCGTGGCGGTGCGGCGGGAAAGTTCGAGCTGGCTGATGGTGGCACGCTGTTTCTCGACGAGATCGGTGACATGCCCCTGGAGGCCCAGGCAAGCCTGCTCCGGGTGCTGCAGGAGGGCGAGGTGACCCGGATCGGTGCCAAGAAGGCCCAGGCGGTGGACGTCCGCGTCATCGCGGCCACCCATCGCGATCTCGCCCAGGCCGTGACCGGCGGGAGCTTCCGTGAGGATGTCTTCTACCGCCTCAACGTGCTTCCCCTGCAGGTACCGCCATTGCGAGAGCGTCGCGAAGACATTCCGCTGCTGGTGGCTACTCTGCTCAAGGCGCTGAGCCGTCACCTGGAGCGACCGCCGCTGGCCATCGCGGACGAAGCGCTGACCTTGCTGCTGGCCCATAGCTGGCCCGGCAACGTGCGGGAGCTGGAGAATGTCATCGAGCGAGCGGTCAACCTGGCCCAGGGGCCGCTCATACAGCCGGGGGATCTGCCTCCCTCGTTGGTCGCCAACACGCTATCCACGGATACCGAGGGCGAGCGCCTCACCCCCCTTGAAACGGGTCAGCGGGACCTGATCCGTGCCACCTTGCAGCAGACCCGCGGCAACCTTCGTCAAACCGCGACCCAGCTCGGGATCTCGCGTGCCGGGCTCTATGTGAAGCTGCGCCGCTACGCCTTGAATCCGGCGGATTTCCGGCCAGGACGCTAAAGCCCGGCAGCACCCGACCGCAGCGCGCCAGGTGCTGGCGAGCGCGTTCCGGCCTGCCGCTCGCTGGCAGCCCCGGCAGCATCAGGCCACGTGGAAGCGACTCACCAGCGCTTGCTGCTGTTCGGCCAGGCGGGCCAGTTCGCGGCTGGTGACGGCGGTCTGCTCGGCACCGGCGCTGACCTGGATCACCAGCTCATGGATGTCGCTGACGTTGCGGCTGATCGTTTCGGCGACCTGGCTCTGCTGCTCGGTGGCCGAGGCGACCTGGATGGTGCGGTCGTTGATCAGGGTCACGCCTTCGGCGATCTCGCCCAGCAGTTCGCCGGCGCGCAGCATGTTGCCGGCGCCGGACTGCACCTGGCCGAGGGTTTCCTGCATGGCCTCGGCGGCGCGGTCGGCGCCGCGCTGCAGATGGCTGATCATCTGCTGGATGCTGCCGGTGGATTGCTGGGTCTTTTGCGCCAGGGAGCGCACCTCGTCGGCCACCACGGCGAAGCCCCGCCCGGCTTCACCTGCGCGGGCGGCTTCGATGGCCGCGTTCAGCGCGAGCAGGTTGGTCTGCTCGGCGATGCCGCGGATGACGTCCAGCACCAGGGAAATGGCGTCGCTCTCCTGCTTGAGTTCGACGATGATCTGCGCGGTACGCTCGGCCTGGCTCGACAATCCCTGCACCAGGCCGATGGTGGCCTGCAATTCGCGGCGACCCTGACGGGCGTTGGCCTCCACCTGGCGCGAGCCCTCGGCGGCTTCGCTGGTACTGCGGGCGACGTCCTTGACCGTGGCGCTCATCTCGGCGATGGCGGTGACCACCTGATCGGTACCCAGGCGCTGCTGGGCGACGTTCTGGCTGGTCTCGATGGCCACGGTCGAGGCCTCTTCGGCGGCGGTGGCAACCTGCAGGGTTGCCGCCCCGATCTCCTGGATGACCTGGCCGAGTTCCTGGCTCATCAGATTGAGGTGGCCGGTGATGGTGCCGAATTCGTCCCGGCCCTGGTAGGGGCAGCGGGCGCTGAGGTCGCGGGTCGCCAGGCGGGTGAGGGTGCCGTTGATCTGCTCGACCGCCTGCCTGATGGTGCGGATGACCAGCCACGCCAGCACCGAAACGGCCAGCAGCAATACCAGCATCAGCCCGAGGGTGGTGCGGAGATCGCGGCTGGCGCCGGCGCGGGCCAGTTCGGTGGTGGCGACGATGGCTGCGCCCAGCTTCGTTTCCAGCGTGCCCAGCTGATCGATGCGCCGGGTAGCCAGGTCGAACCAGGTGTCCGGCGGCACATTCAGCGGTCTACCCGGCGTCGTGAAGAGCGCACGTCGCTGTAACTGGGCCAGCTCCAGGGCACCGGGCTGCTGGAGGATGTTGTCGAACCGCTGGACGACCTCGGGTGCGGACCTCTGCCTGAAGGCGTCGGCGTAGGCGGTGAATTCGCCAAGATTGCGCGCGATCTGCACCAGTATCGGCAAGTCCAGCCGATTCCTGCTGAAGGCTATCCCCAGCAGCGCGCGCTCGCGGCCAGCCCGTTCCTTCAGTTCGACGAACAGATTCAGGGCATTCAGGGCCCGTTTGAGCGCCGGATCGTTAACCTCGGCTTCGAGCTTGCCGTTGTAGCCGATCAATGCCTGGATCATCTCGGTGTAGGCGGCACTGGACTGGGTCCCGCTGACCGTGAGGCCGTTCACCTTGGTGCGCACCCTGGGCAGGCCGTCGAGGAGCTTCAGCACGGGTTGCAGGGCGGTATCGTCGCCGGCCACGAGTCCGCGCAAGGCGTTTCGGGCCTGGTCGCTGGCCTGGCGATAGGTCCGCAGGTCGTCGCGCAGGGCCGTGCCGTCACTGCTGAGAAAGGCGCCGCTGGCGTCTCGTTCATGCTGCAGGCGGGTGATCAGGACGCTGACGCCCTGCGCCGTGGCGCTGGCGGTCACGGTGTGATCCAGGTTCTCCAGCATCTGGTAGCGCTGCGTGAGGAAGAGGCCGCAGATCAGCAGAAAACCGGTCAGGGGCAGGAGCAGGATGAGCAGCAGCTTGGTGCTCAGGGAGACGTTCTTCAGCATCGGTCAGTCCTTTGAGAGAAGACCATCGCGCCTGCTGGGACGCGACGGTTCAGTTCCAGAAGAGGTCACCGCGCAGGCATCGCCGGCTAAAAGGATCAGGTGATCAAGGTGGGCTGTCGACGCCAGAAACACCCGGGTCGCAGCGGCCTGCGGATGACCGCTAAAAACGCCTGCAAGTAGCGTGCTAGAGCGGTAGAAGGCTTAGGATGCCGGCGCGAATGGCGGCTGCGCCGCCGCAGACGACTGACGTCCGGATGGAGCGCGGTGAGCGAGGCGGAGCAGTGACGGGCAGGAAGGCAGCGGACGCCCAGCGGCAGGCGACTGGGCTGCGCGGAGAGGATGTCGCAGGACGGGAACGGCCGGCTGCAGCGCAGGGACGGCGGGGGAGGACCTGGATCGGTCCTCCGTTCTGGCGATCGAGGGCCCGGGTGGGCGTCAAGCCACCCGGAAGCGGCCGACCAGCGCCTGCTGCTGTTCGGCCAGGCGAGCCAGTTCGCGACTGGTGACGGCGGTCTGCTCGGCGCCGGCGCTGACCTGGATCACCAGGTCGTTGATGTCATTGACGTTGCGGCTGATCTCTTCGGCGACCTGACTCTGCTGCTCGGCGGCCGAGGCGACCTGGATGTTGCGGTCGTTGATCAGGATCACGCCCTCGGCGATCTCGCCCAGCAGCTCGCCGGCGCGGACCACGCTGCTGGCGCCGGTCTGTACCTGGCTGAGGGTCTCCTGCATGGCCTGGGTGGCGCGGTCGGAGCCGCTCTGCAGATGGCTGATCATCTGCTGGATGCTGCCGGTGGATTGCTGGGTCTTCTGCGCCAGGGAGCGTACCTCGTCGGCCACCACGGCGAAGCCCCGACCGGCTTCACCGGCGCGGGCCGCCTCGATGGCGGCGTTGAGGGCCAGCAGGTTGGTCTGCTCGGCGATGCCGCGGATCACGTCCAGCACCGAGGAGATGGCGTCGCTCTCGTGCTTGAGTTCGCCAATGATCTCCGAGGTCCGCTCGGCCTGCACTGACAGCCCCTGCACCAGGCCGATGGTGGCCTGCAATTCACGACGACCCTGGCGGGTGTTGCCCTCGACCTGCCGCGAGCCTTCGGCGGCTTCGGTGGTGCTGCGAGCGACGTCCTTGACCGTGGCGCTCATCTCGGCGATGGCGGTGGCGACCTGATCGGTGCCCAGGCGCTGCTGGGCCACATTCTGGCTGGTCTGGATGGCGACGGCCGAGGCCTCTTCGGCGGCGGTGGCGACCTGCACGGTGGCCGCGCCGATCTCCTGGATCACCTGGCCCAGCTCCTGGCTCATCAGGTTGAGGTTGCCGGTGATGGTGCCGAACTCGTCCTTGCCCTGATAGGCGCAGCGAGCGGTGAGGTCGCGGGTGGCAAGGCGGGTGAGGGTCGCGTTGACCTGCTCGACCGCCTGCTTGATGTTGCGGATGATCACCCAGGCGAGGGCCGAGACGGCCACCAGCACCAGCAGCACCAGACCGAGGGTGATCCAGAGGTCGCGACTGGCCTTGGCGCGGGCCTGCTCGGCCTGGGCGCCGACGCTGGCGCCGAGGTCCGCCTCGACCTTGCTCATCAGATCGATGCGCTGGGTGGCCAGGTTGAACCAGTCTTCCGGCTTGACGCCCAGGGCCTCGCCCAGGGGAACGGAGAAGGCCAGTTGCTGGAGGCGGCTGACTTCCTGGGCGCTGGGTTGCTTAAAGGTGTCGTCGAGCTGGCGGATGAAGTCAGGCGTGGCCTTGCGCTCGAAGGCGTCGGCATAGGCGGAGAATTCGCCGAGGTTGCGGGCGAAGCGCGACAGCAGACCGGCGTCGAAGCGATTCTGGTTGAAGGCCAGGCCCAGCAGCACGCGCTCGCGGCCGGCGCGCTCCTTCATCTCGACGAACAGGTTGAGGGCGCCCAGGGCGCGCAGGATGGCCGGATCGTCGACTCCGGCTTCCAGCGAATGGGTGTAGCCGATCAGCGTCTTGATCAGATCGGTATAGGCCGCACCGGACTGGGTGCTGTTGAGCGCCAGGCCGTCGACCCTGGTGCGCAGATCGGCCAGGCCGTCCAGGGCGCGCAGCAGGCTCTGGATAGCGGCATCGCTGCCGCTGCCGCTGGCCAGGGCCTTGAGCGCGCCATGGGCCTGGTCGCTGTCCTGGCGGAAGGTCTTGAGCTTGTCCTGCATGGACTTGCCGCCGCTGCCCAGGAAGACGCCGCTGGCGCCGCGTTCACGCTGCAGGCTGGTGACCACGGCGCTGATGCGCTGGGCCGTGGCACTGGCGGTCACGGTGTGCTCCATGTCCTTGAAGGTTTCGTAGCGATCGGCGGTGTAGAGGCCCGAGATCACCAGGAAGCCAGCCAGGGGCAGGAGCAGGATCAGCAGGAGCTTGGTACTTAAGGGGGCATTCCTGAGCATCGTGGACTTCTCTGAGGCGTTCAGCGGGTACGCCGGCGGCAAGCGAAGAGCCGGCGCGGGCAAGATCGATTCCGGTTATGTCGGCACCCGCAGGCGAACCTTGATAGTCAGATTATTCATCGGCGGGAGTGAAGCGGCGCGAGGCGCGCGGCCAGGCGGTACGGCGGCTGATGAAGACGGCGCCCGGCTAGACCGGGCGCTATCGTCAGACGTCAATCAGCCCAGTCGCGCCTGGAAGAGCAGGGCGTAGCCGAGCATCAGCAGCGGCCAGCCCAGCACCGGGCCGAACACCAGGCGCCAGAGCCACAGGCGTGGTACGAAGCCGACGCCATGGACCAGTCCGGCGGAGACGCCGAGCATGACCGCCATCAGCAAGGGATGGCTGTAGTGGCCGCTGGCATCGAGCATCAGCCCCGGATGGATCAACAGCAGCAGGGCCAGGGGCGCCGCCAGCAGCAGGGACAGCGTGCGCCCCAGCGGATGGACGCGGGGCAGGGCTTCAGCTTGCGGCATCGTCATGGACGTCCAGCTCCCGGGTGCTTTCCAGCCAGAGGGCGTTGATGATGCCGAAGCTCGCGGCGAGCAGGACGCCGAGGATCCAGGTGAAGTACCACATGGCAGGTCTCCTTGAGAGGGGCCGATCAGTAGAGCCCGTGGGGGTTGGCGTCGATGAAGCGGTCATCGACCTTGCCCCACATGCACACGTAGCTCCACAGGGTGTAGGCCAGGATGAGTGGCACGAAAATGGCCGCGGCGACGAACATGATGCCCAGCGTCTTGTGGCTGGAGACGGCGTCCCAGACGGTCAGGCTGGAGGCTGGGTCCAGGCTCGACGGCAGCACGAAGGGAAACAGCGCGCAGCCGGCGGTGGCGAGGGTGCCGACGATGGCCAGGGCCGTGCCGGTAAAGGCCAGGCCGGCCTGGCGCCAACTGCTGCCGAGCAGGGCCAGGACGCTGCCGAGCACGGCCACGACCGGGGCGATCAGGGTCAGCGGCTGGGTATGGTAATTGGCCAGCCAGCCCGGATTGCCGGCGGTCACCAGCTTGTGCAGCGGATTCAGGGCGCTGCCCGGATCGCCCTGGCTGACCAGCACATAGCCATCGAAGCCATAGGCCAGCCAGACACCGGCCAGGCCGAAGGTAGCGAGATGGAGCAGGGCGCTCAGGCCAGTGGCGCGACGGGCGCGCTCGCCCAGCGCCTGGTGGGTGCGCAGCATCAGCCAGCTGCCACCATGGGCGCAGAGCATGGCCAGGCTGACCAGGCCGCAGAGCAGGGCGAAGGGGTTGAGCAGGGCGAAGAAGCTGCCGCGGTAGGTGGACCTCAGGGTGTCGTCGAGCTGGAAGGGCAGGCCCTGGAAGAGGTTGCCGAAGGCCACGCCGAACACCAGCGCCGGGACCAGGCTGCCGGTGAACAGGCCCCAGTCCCAGGCGTTGCGCCAGCGGCTGTTGTCCAGCTTGCTGCGGTAGTCGAAGCCGACCGGGCGCAGGAACAGGGCGAAGAGCACCAGCAGCAGCGCCCAGTAGAGGCCGGAGAAGGCGGTGGCATAGACCATCGGCCAGGCGGCGAAGAGGGCGCCACCGGCGGTGATGAACCAGACCTGGTTGCCGTCCCAGTGCGGCGCGATGCTGTTGATGGCGGCGCGGCGCTCCTTGTCGGTCTTGCCGATCAGGGGCATCAGGATCATGGCGCCCATGTCGAAACCGTCGGTGAGGGCGAAGGCGATCAGCAGCACGCCGATCAGCACCCACCAGGTGAGCTTGAGCACTTCATAGTCGAACATGGCGGTCTCCTCAGACGTTGACCGGAGCGGCGGGCCTGGCCACGGCGGCCTGGCGCAGGGCGTCGCCTAACTGGGCAGCGCGTTCGTGGTAGTAGCGGCCACTGTGCAGGCTGCTCGGGCCGAGGCGAGCGAAGCGGATCATCAGGTACAGCTCCACGATCAGCAGGAGGGTGTAGAAGGTCACCAGGGCGCCGATGGAGCCGAGCAGATCGCCCGCGGCCAGGGTCGAGGCCGACAGGTGGGTGGGCAGCACCTCGCTGATGGTCCAGGGCTGGCGACCGTGCTCGGCGACCCACCAGCCGGTCTGGGTGGCGATCCAGGGCAGCGGCAGGCTGAACAGCGCCCACTTCAGCAGCCAGGGCTTCTTCAGCTCGTTGCGGCGGGTCGAGGCCCAGAAGGCGCAGATGAACAGCGCCAGCATCAGCACGCCGCTGGCGACCATGAGGCGAAAGGTCCAGAACAGGCTGGCGACGCCGGGAATGGTGTCCCGCGCGGCCTGGCGCACCTGCTCGGGGGTGGCGGTGGCGGGGTCGTTGACGTACTTCTTCAACAGCAGGCCATAGCCCAGGTCCTGCTTGTGGGCGTCGAAGGCGGCGCGGGTGGCGGCGGAATCGTCGCCGGCGCGCAGGCGTTCCAGCAGGGCGTAGGCCTGGGCGCCATTGCGGACGCGGGCCTCGTATTGGCTGACCAGGTCCTTGATGCCGGTGACCTGCTCGGTGGTGGAGCGGGTGGCGATCAGGCCCATCAGATAGGGGATCTTCACCGCATAGTCGGTGCGCATCTCCTGTTGATTGGGGATGCCGAACAGGGTGAAGGAGGCCGGCGCTGCCTCGGTGTCCCACTCGGCTTCGATGGCGGCCAGCTTGACCTTCTGCACCTCGCCCACGCGATAGCCGGATTCGTCGCCCAGCACGATCACCGAGATGACCGCGGCAGTACCGAAGGCGGCGGCCACGGCAAAGGAGCGCCGGGCAAAGCCGATGTCGCGACCCTTGAGCAGGTAGTAGCTGGAGATCGCCAGCACGAAGATGGCGCCGGTGACGTAGCCCGAGGCCACGGTGTGGACGAACTTCACCTGGGCCACGGGGTTGAGCAGCAGGGCGCCGAAGTCGACCAGCTCCATGCGCATGGTCACGTAGTTGAACTCGGCGCCGACCGGATTCTGCATCCAGCCATTGGCCACCAGGATCCACAGGGCGGACAGATTCGAGCCCAGGGCCACCAGCCAGGTGACCAGCAGGTGCTGACCCCTGGACAGGCGATCCCAGCCAAAGAAGAACAGCCCGATCAGGGTGGATTCCAGAAAGAAGGCCATCAGGCCCTCGATGGCCAGGGGCGCGCCGAAGATGTCGCCGACATAGTGGGAGTAGTAGGCCCAGTTGGTGCCGAACTGGAACTCCATGGTCAGGCCGGTGGTGACGCCCAGGGCGAAATTGATGCCGAACAGCTTGCCCCAGAACTGGGTCATGTCCTTGTAGACCTGTTTGCCGGTCATCACATAGACCGACTCCATGATCCCCAGGATCACCACCAGCCCCAGGGTCAGGGGCACGAAGATGAAGTGATACAGCGCGGTCATGCCGAATTGCAGGCGTGACAGGTCCACGACGGATTCCGAGATCATCCCGGCAATCTCCTCAAGCTAAAGGAAAGGGTGCTAGTCCAGCAGGTGGGCGCTGACCGCCTGGGTGGCGTCGGGCGGGACCGTGGGGGCGCTGAACCAGAGGCTCTTGATCACCATCAGCAGCGCCAGCTTGATCAGCAGAATGACCAAGAGTTCTTTGACCAGGCGTCCGTTCATGGCGACCTCGCGAGCCGTGGCGCCGCTCCGGGGCGGAGTGGCGGCTACCTGCAGGATGCGCCTGCTGGCCCTGGGCAGAACTGATCCAGATCAATTGGCCAGTGGCCAGCGCCTGGGGCAGGTTGTCGCAGCCGTTCAGGTCGGGTTCAGAGGGGTTAAGACAGCGTTAAGACGCCTGGGCGCAAGGTGGAGCCGTGACTGACGCCGGACCGCGTTCCGCGGCGACGCCAGCCCCCGTGTTCAAGACAGGAGAATCCACCATGAACGTCTTCAACAAGATGGCCGCACTCGCCCTGCTCAGCACCGCCAGCTACACCGCCATGGCTGCCGAGATCAACGAAAGACGCGCCCAGGCCGCGCCGCAGCCGGCCGTCGCCGAGGCGGACGTCAGCCGCAGCCAGAACGTGACCCCGGCGGGCTGGGACCAGGTGCTCGATCCCCATGCCTATGGCCAGGTCTCGGTGCGCTATCAGGCACGGCGCGTGGATCCGGCGCTGTTGCGGGGCGTGACGTTCGGCTAGCGGCCGGGTCCGCATGCTATGTTGAACCCCTCGAGACGGGTGGAGGAGAGACGAAGATGCAGACGCTCGCAGCCAGGGACGCGGGACTCAAGCCGCTACGCTGGGAGGCGCATGCCTGCCTGCCGCTGGTGCCGGGGCAGGACATGTCCGGCTTGAGTCGCTATCACGAGGCCGGCTTCCATCACGTGTCGATCAACGTCGGCATGGACATGACACCGTTCGCGACGGTGCTGCGCACCCTCGCCGGCTTTCGCGCCTGGCTCGCCCGGCATGACGCGCACTTCTGTCTCGTCGGCGCGGTGGCCGACCTGCAGCGTGCGCGCGAGCAAGGCAAGCTGGCGGTTTCCTTCGATCTCGAAGGCTCGACCATGCTGCTCGACGACCCGGCGATGGTCGGGCTGTATGCCTCCCTCGGGGTGCGCCAGATGCTGCTCGCCTACAATCGCGACAACGCCTGCGCCGGGGGCTGCCACGGCGCAGGCGGCGGTCTGACGGCGCTGGGTCGCGAGGTGGTGGCGGCCGGCAATGCGGCGGGCATCACCCTCGACTGCGCCCACGCCAGCGAGCGCGCCAGCCTGGAGATCATGGCGGTCTCGACGCGGCCGGTGATCTTTTCCCACACCAATATCAAGGCGCTGCATGACCATCCCCGGACGATCAGCGACGAGCAGATCCGTGCCTGTGCCGACCAGGATGGGGTGATCGGCCTGACCGGGCTAGGCATCTTTCTGGGTGATCCCGCGGCCTCGGTGGCCAGCTATGTCCGCCAGATCGACTACCTGGCGGAGCGGGTCGGGACCCGACATATCGGCATAGGATTGGATACCGAGCTGTGCCCGGCCGACCATGATCTTCACGCTGGCGTCGACGCTGAAGACTGGTGGCCCGCACGCCACTATGGACAGCCGCACGGTCATACCCAGCTGCAACCCGAGGCGCTGCCTGAACTGGTCAGCCAACTGGCGGGTCGGGGCTACACCACCGCTGACATAGACGCCATCCTGGGCGGGAATTTCCTGCGCATCGCGAGCCAGACCTGGCCGTCTGCGGTTGCCTGAGGCCAGGCGCAAGGCGCTTTTACGGCGCCTGGCCTAGACGTACTGCGCCGCCGCATAGCCGGAGGCCCAGGCCCACTGGAAGTTGAAACCGCCCAGATGGCCGGTGACGTCCAGTACCTCGCCGATGAAGTACAGGCCGGGTGACTTGAGCGACTCCAGGGTCTTGGACGAGACCTCGCGGGTGTCGACGCCGCCCAGGGTGACCTCGGCGGTGCGATAGCCCTCGGTGCCCGCCGGGACCAGTTGCCAGTCGTGCAGCCGCGCGGCGATGGCCTTGAGTTCGTCGGGCGTGTACTGCTTCAGGGGCTTGGACTGGAACCAGCTGTCGGCGAGCAGGGTGGCCATCTTCTTGGTGAACAGCTCGCCGAGCAGCGTCTTGAGTTCGCTGTTGGGGCGCGCCTGGCGCTGCTCGGTGAGCCACTGGGCCAGGTCGAGGTGGGGCAGCAGGTCGATGCTGAGGCTGTCGCCGGGTTGCCAGTAGGAGGAGATCTGCAGGATCGCCGGACCGCTGAGGCCGCGGTGGGTGAACAGCAGGTTCTCGACGAAGCTCTGGCCGTTGCAACTGATCCGGCAGTCTTCCACCGCCGTGCCGGACAGGGCGCTGCAGAATTCCTTGAGCTGCGGATCGGTGATCGTGAAGGGCACCAGGCCGGCGCGGGTCGGCAGCAACTGATGGCCGAACTGGCGGGCGACCTGATAACCGAAGCCGGTGGCGCCCAGGGTCGGGATGGACAGGCCACCGGTGGCGATCACCAGGGATTCGCCGCGCACCGGGCCCAGGCTGGTCTGCAGCTGATAGCCGCCCGGGTCGAGGCGGGTGATCTCCTGCACCGAGGTCTCCAGGCGAATGTCGACGCCGCCTCGCTCGCACTCGTCCAGCAGCAGGGCGAGGATGTCGCTGGCCTTGTTGTCGCAGAACAGCTGGCCGAGCTTCTTCTCGTGATAGGGCACGCCGTGCTTGGCCACCAGGGCGATGAAGTCCCACTGGGTATAGCGTGCCAGCGCCGACTTGCAGAAATGTGCGTTCTGCGAGAGGAAGTTGGCGGGTTCGCAATAGAGGTTGGTGAAGTTGCAGCGGCCGCCGCCGGACATGAGGATCTTCTTGCCGGCCTTGTTGGCGTGGTCGAGCACCAGGACCCGGCGCCCGCGCGCGGCGGCGCTCAGGGCGCACATCAAACCGGCCGCGCCGGCACCGATGATGATGACCTGGGTCTCGAACACTGTGACTCCTTACCGATAGAAAGAGGGCCACTGGCCCGCGGCGGCGCATGTTACCCGATCGTCAGGGTAGGGTGGGGGACCGCTGTCGGTCCGCGCCGGTCTGCCGTGGCGCCCGACCCTTGGCGGGCGCAGCGGTCTGTCCGCGGCGGTCGCTGCCAGAGGGCCGCGCAGCGGGGCATCCAGCCACGCGCTAGGTGGCCAGGTGCGACTCGCACTCGGCGAGGATCTCCTGCAGCCGGCGAGACAGGGCGTCCGCCGAGTAGGGCTTGTGGATCAGCTCGAAGCCCTGGGCGCCATGGGTCGCCAGCACGTGGCTGTAGCCGGAGGTCAGCAGGATCGGCAGGCTGCGATAGAGGCGTCTGATCTCGATGGCCAGTTCCAGCCCGCTCATGCCGGGCATGACGACATCCGAGAAGACCACGTCGAACCGGCCAGGCTGGTCGGCGAGCAGGGCGAGGGCGTGCTCGGCGGTCCCGGCCAGCACCGCGTGGTAGCCGAGATCGCCCAGCAGGTCGACGGCGAAGCTGCCGACCTCGAGATTGTCCTCGACCACCAGGACGGTGACCCCGCCGCCATCAGCGGCGGCTGCCGTGTCATCCAGGGGCGGTGGCTGTCCGGTAGCCGGCGCGACCGGCAGATAGAGGTGGAAGGTCGTGCCGCGACCAACCTCGCTGGTGACCCGTACCTCGCCACCGGACTGCTTGATGAAGCCGAACACCTGGCTCAGGCCGAGACCGGTGCCCTGGCCGACTCTCTTGGTGGTGAAGAAGGGCTCGAAGATCTGTTCCAGGTGCTCGCGGACGATGCCGCTGCCGTTATCCGTCAGGGCGACGGCCACGGCCGGGAGGGCCAGGGCGGGCTGGGTGGCCGTGGCCGGAATGCTGGCGACGGTGCTGACGCTGATGGTCAGGCGCCCCGCATCGCTCATGGCGTCCCGGGCGTTCACCGCGATGTTCACCAGGGCGGTATCGAACTGGCTGGGGTCGGCATAGACCAGGCAGGGGTCGTCGCCGACCTCGAGTGTGATGCCGACCTGCGAGCCGAGCAGGGTCTCCAGCATGTCGCTCATGGCCAGGACATTGTCCCGGGCGGAAAACACCTCGGGAGCCAGGGTCTGGCGACGGGCGAAGGCCAGCAGCTGTCCGGTCAATCTGGCGGCGCGATCCACGGTGGTGGAGATCGCCTCCAGGTAGCGTTCGCGGCGGGCGTCGCTGAGGTTGGGCCGCTTGAGCAGGTCGCAGGAGGTGCGGGCGACGGTGAGCAGGTTGTTGAAGTCATGGGCCACGCCGCCGGTGAGCTGGCCGATGGCTTCCATCTTCTGCGCCTGGCGCAGGGCGTCTTCGGCGGCCGCGAGATCCAGCGTCTGCTGGCGTTGCTGGGTCACGTCGCGCACGGTGGCGTAGATCAGTTCGCCATTGCGCTTGGCATTCCAGGAAAACCAGCGGTAGGACCCGTCGCGGTGACGATAGCGGTTTTCGAAGCTGGCCAGCGCGAGGCCCTGCTTGATATCCCGGAACGCCTGGCGCGTGGCGACGAGATCGTCATCGTGGACAAAGGCCACGAACGGCTGGGCCTTGAGTTCCGCGAGCGGCCAGCCCAGGGTCAGCTCCCAGGCCGGGTTTAGGTTGACGAAGAAGCCCTCGAGATCAGCCACGCACAGCGGATCGGTGGAGCGGTTCCAGATCTGATCGCGCTCGGCGGTGCGTTCCGAGATGCGTTGCTCCAGCTGGTCGTTGAGCGCCGCGATGGCCTCGGCCCGGGCCTGCTGCGCCTGTTGGGCGAGGATGCGACTGCTGATGTCGCGGGAGATGCAGACGATCTTCACCTCGCCGGTGCCGGCCACCGCGAAGGGCGAACAGGACACCTCCCACCAGCGCGACTCGCCGCGGGCGGTGGGGCAGAAGCCTTCGACCCGGGTGGTCTGGCCGGTAGCGGCACGCCTGACGGCGTGGCGGATCTTCGCGACTTCCGCGTCGGGCCAGAACGCGGCGTACTCGCAGCCCATGACCTGGTCGAAGGACTGCAACTGGTTGAGCTCCAGGCCCTGGTCATTCATGAATTCGATATGGCCCCCGGCGGAGAGGACCTTGACGCAATCCAGGCTGGCCTGGAGCAGGCTGCGGGAAAAGCCCTCGCTGTGCAGCACGTTGCGGGCGGCCACAAAGCGACGCTGGGCGCCGATCTCCAGCGCGATCATGCCGGCGAAGAGTTCGAAAGCGGACAGGATCTCGGGGCTGCTGGGTTTGGCCGGCTGCGGATCGATGGCGCAGAGGGTGCCGAAGAAGCTGCCATCCTCCAGCACGATGGGCACCGAGATGTAGCTACGCAAGCCGTATTGCCGGGGCGTGTGATGGTCGCGATAGAGCTCGTCCAGCGCCACGTCGTCGATCACCACCGGCTGGCGATGGTCGCGGATCTCGTCGCAGATGGTCGATTTGACTTTCAGCTCGCTACCGGGCTGCAGCCCGAAGCCGATGAGGTCCAGGGTGCTGCAGGCGATCCAGCGATCGTCGGTCACCCGGGCGACGGCAGCGAAGCCCATGCCCGTCATCCGGCAGACCACGTCCAGGATCTTGGGTACCGCGGCGATCTCGGCGATGAGATCGATGTCCTGGGCCAGGCCATACGAGGGGACTGGAGTCGAGGTGAGGATGCTCATCGGGTCGCTCGTACGGTGCCCTGCCCGGGCAACGGGAAAGATGGCGAGCGACAGGCTGAAGCCTCCAGCGCTTATGCCGGAGGGCTTCGTCACAGGCCGTGCGCGGCCAGTATAGCGACCATCCAAGCGAAGCGGGTGACAGGATGCCCGCCAGTTTGCGATGGGCATCTCCCTCTCTGATTTGAGGCCGCTGGCGGGCCTTGCCGTGCGGCCCGGGCCTCAGCGACTGCCCGCCAGCGGCGGCCGCCGTCCCGCCCAGGGCTGGGCGCGCTCCAGCTGGGCGGCCAGCGCCAGCAGGGTGCCTTCCTCGCCGAAGCGCGCGGCGAAGTGGCTGCCCAGCGGCAGGCCGTTGGGTGTCCACCAGAGCGGCACCGACATGGCTGGCTGGCCACTGGCGTTGAACAGGGCGGTGAAGGGCGAGTAGCTGTGGAAGGCGGCGATGGCCTCGGCCAGCGAGCGTTCCTGGTGGTCGCCATCCAGCTCGCCCAGGCGCGGCGGTTCGCGGGTCAGGGTGGGGGTGAGGATGACGTCATGGTCGCTGAGAAAGCGTGCCAGGGTCCGGCCCAGGGCATGCAGGCCTTCCACCGCGGCAGCGTAGCGGTGGGCGGGGATGTCGCCCCGTTCGCGCAGGATCACCCGGGTACGGGCGTCCAGCTCCTCGTCGCTGACCGGGGCACCGCGCATCGCGCCGAGCACCTGCAGGTAGTGACGGGTGCTGGGGCCGATGATGTCGAACACCTGGTCGAGAAAGCGGGGCAGGTCCACCGGCAGGGTCGTCGGCTCGACGTGGTGGCCAAGGCTTTCGCACAGCCGCGCGGTGTGGCGTACCGCGGCCAGGGCGTCGGGTCCGCTGGGCCAGGGCGCCAGGTGCTCGACCAGGGCGATGCGCAACGGACGCGGATCGCGTTCCAGCAGGCTGGCGAAGGGCGCATGCTGCGCCGGTGCCGCATAGGGCGCGCCCAGGTCGGCGCCAGCGGTGGCATCCAGCAGCAGGGCGTTGTCGCGCACCGACCGGCTCATGGCGTGGGGCGTGCCCATGCCGGCCCAGCCTTCGCCGACCATGGGCCCGGACGGCATCCGGCCGCGACTGGGCTTGAGGCCGAAGATCCCGCAGCAGGAGGCGGGTACCCGCAGCGAGCCGCCGCCGTCGTTGCCATGGGCGAAGGGCACCACCCGCGCGGCGACCAGGGCCGCCGCGCCGCCACTGGAGCCACCGGCGCTGTGGCCCGGATTCCAGGGATTGGCGGTGGCGCCGAAGCGGCGCGACTCGGTGCTGTAGGAGGTGCCGAATTCCGGCGAGGTGGTGGTGCCGACGAACAGGCAGCCGGCTTGGCGCAGGCGGCTGACCAGTTCACAGTCGAAATCCGGGCGCGCTTCGCCCAGGGCCAGGGAGCCATTGGTCATGCGGGCGCCGGCCAGGGGGGTGAAGAGGTCCTTGACCAGGGTCGGCACCCCGGCGAAGGGGGCCTCGACATCGAGCGGCGCCCGGGCCGCGGCGCGGGCCTGGTCATAGAGCCGCTCGCTCACGGCGTTGAGGCTGGGCTCCACGGTATCCAGGCGCTCGATGACCGCTTCGAGCAATTCGCTCGCCGTGATCTCGCGCTGCCGCAGCAGCGTCGCCAGGCCGTGGCCGTCCTGGGTGTCCAGCAGGGATTGCAGGCTGTGCATGGAAAGATCCTCGATCAGAATTCAGGAAGCGCGCGACGGCGCAGGCAGGGCGGCCTTGCGCCGCAGCAGGGCGACGGCCGCCCAGGCCAGCGCGGCCACCAGGGCGGCGCTGGCGAGGGCACGGATGGCCAGGTGCAGATCGCCGGCGAAGGGCAGGAGTACCGCCACCACCAGGGGACTGGCGAACTGACCCAGGTAGAGGCAGCCGGTGTAGCCGCCCATGCCGCGGCCCCGGGCCCGGGCGCTCAGGGCGCCCATCACCGGTGCCATGGTGTTGGGCACCAGCATGCCGACGCCCAGGCCGTGGACGGTCACCGCCACCAGCACGGCGTCGTAGCTGCGGGCGTTCACCAGCAGCCAGAGGCCGCTGCCCATGCAGGCCAGCAGCACGGCGTTGCAGCCGGCCAGGCCCCACCGGCGGCGCAGCAGCGGCCAGAGCAGCGGGCCGCCCAGGGTCGCCAGCAGCCCCAGGCCCGCCGAGGCGCCGATCAGGGTGCTGGAGGTGATGCCCAGTTGCACCAGCAGCAGCGGACTCTGGATGGGCACCACCACGCTGAGCACCATGCCGGCGAAGACCAGCAGGTAGTTGACGATCAGGGGCAGCGGCGCACTGTGCTGGGGGCTTTCGTCGGCGCCGATGGTGACCTGGGCGCGGCTTGGTTCCCACAGCAGCCGCAGCATGAAGGGCACCAGCAGCAGCGGCAGCAGATAGAGGTAGAAGGGCGTGCGCCAGGAGTGCTCGCCCAGGGCGCCGCCAACCACATAGAACAGCGAGCCCACCAGGCTGATGGCGATGACCTGGCCATTGACGTAGGCCAGCCGCCGGCTGCCCTGCCAGTAGTCGGCGATCAGGGTCACGCAACAGGTCATCACCGCCGCCTCGGCCAAACCGAAGACCAGGCGGGTGAGGGTGATGGCCGGCAACGATTGCAGCAGCGCCGGCAGCATGCCGAGCAGGGCATAGCAGAAGGTGGCGATGATCAGCAGCCGCTTGCGCCCCAGGCGGTCGGCCAGCCAGCCGGCCAGGGGCGCGAAGAGGGCGATGGCCAGGGCCGGCCCGGTCATCGCCAGGGGGATCAGCAGGTCGGCGCGGGGTTCGATGGGACCGAATTCGGCGCCCAGCTTGGGGATGATCGGCGCGACCATCACCGAACCCATGATGGTCAGGCTGCTGCCGAGCAGGAGTACGGCGCCCTGGCGCCGGCCGGGGGTAGGGCGGGAGTAGGCGGTGGCGGTCATGGACGGATCCTCAGAAGCTGTGGGAGAGCCGCACGGCGAAGGCGTAGCCCTCGGCGCGGTTGCGGGCGTCGACTTCCTTGTAGAGGTGCACCCAGACCGGTGGCAGGCCGGGCTGGAAGAAGCTCAGCGCCGGTCCCAGCGCCAGCACCCGGGCGCGATTGCCGCGGGTAAGACCGGGGGCGTCGTCGTCGGTGAGCTGGCGGTAGTAGTAGCCGCCCAGGCCCGCGGTCCAGGGACCGAAGTGCTGACCCACGGCAAATTCGTGACGGTATTCCGTGCCGCTGCGGTAGTCGGTGGCGGGGTTACGGCTGTTGAAGTCGGTCTGGAAGCTGGACGACACCTCGAAGCCCGAATCGCTGATGTAGCTCAGGTTGAGCATCGGTGAGACGGTCCAGTGGTGGGTGCCCGGATTGACCAGCCGATTCTTGTCGTAGTCCCCGGTGGGCGCCTGCACCTGTAACCAGAAGTTCACCCCCAGGTTGCGCGAGGGCTCCCACTGCAGGATCAGCGGAATGACCTGGATGTCGGCCTGGCGGAAGAGCGTGGCGCTGTCGGCAAACACCGGCACGCCGTTGGCCTTGACGGTGAGGTCCGCGTCCATCCTGAAGAAGGGCTGGACCCCGCCGAAGCCATAGCGAGCGCCCAGGACGCGGGTATCGGTCATCTTCAGGTAGGCCAGGCCCAGGGAGAGGACGTCGATGGAAAAGTCATTGCCGTTGTCGCGACCGTGGCTGTCGCGGATGGCGGTGGCGCGATAGAAGTTGCTGCGCAGGCCCAGGGTGCCGTGGGGCGTCGGCGGCGGGGTGAAGCCGGCGCCGAAGTCGTAGACGCCGAAGGCGGTGGTGGGCGAGCCGCTTTCGGTGGCCTGGCTGGCGGCGGTCAGCCCCAGGGCGGCGAGGCCGACGGCAAGGGCGTGGAGCGGGCGGGTAACGTTCATGGAGTTCCCTCTTCTTATTGGCCACCTGAGCCTGAGGGAAAGCCGTTATCCGCCGTTAGCCAGATTCAGCACTTCTGCATGGCGGTCTTGAGGGTGGCGGAGGGCAACTGGCCGAACAGCCGCTGGTAGTCGCGGGCGAAGCGGCTGAGGTGACAGAAACCCCACCGGGCGGCGACGTCCTGCACCGATTCGGCTGCTCCCCGGCGCAGGGCGCGATGGGCCGCATTGAGACGCAGGGTGCGCAGGTAGGCGACCGGGTTGAGGCCCAGCGTTTCCTGGAAGCAGTACTGCAGCTTGCGCCGACTGGCACCGACGCGATTGCACAGTTCGAGGATGCTGGGCGGCTGGTCCGGATGCGCCAGGGCGTATTCCCGCGCCCGGCGGATCACCCGCAGGCGCGCGCTGGGGGCCAGTTCGTGGGGTTCCCCCGTATCGAGCAGGTCGAGCAGGTGCAGCAGCAGGGTGTCGCGCAGGGCGATACGCGCGGCCGGCTGCGCGAGCCAGGTCAGGCTCCCCGACTCGGGCGCGAAGAGCGCCTGGGCCAGCCGCGCCAGCGCCAGGTAGGCGCCCCCTGCCGGCAGCCGATAGCAGCCGGACAGGTCGCGCACGTCGAGAGCGCTGTGCTGGCAGGCCAGCAGGCGCGCCATCTCGGCTTCCTGCAGATTGATGCAGAGCAGATCGAGATTGGCCGGGGTACGCAGCTCCGGCAGATTGTCGCCACGCGCCACCAGCAGCTGGGCCTCGTGCAGGGTATGGCCGCCGCAGTGCAGGGCGCCGGCGTCCCGCATGGGCAGGCTGAAGGTCAGGGTGTTCCCCTGGGCCTCGCCGCTCTTGAGCATGGCCTGGTTGGAGCGATCCCGCAGCAGGCTGAGGTCGTCCAGCCAGAGATCGCTGAGTTCGCCGTGAAAGCGACCTGCCGACAGCTGATCGTATTGCATGCGCCAGCCCTCGACGCAGAGCGCATGCTCGTCGATGTCACCGGTATACCGATGCCGGATGCGCGGCGGTAACGCGAAGGAGCCGTCTTGGTGCATTTGGGAAACCTTTTGGATCGCAAGGGGCCGTTGGCACGGGAGCTACAAGTTTCGTACCTCAAGGTCGGTTCAGGCGGCAAGGTTGCCAATTTCGGCTAGTGCGGGTTCTGCTCACCGCCTCTCCGGCAGGGCGCCGCCAATTGGCTACCCTGAGAGGACCCCACAAGAAGGATGTAACCAATGCGCTACCTGCCCGCCGGATCTTTGCGCCCCGCGCTCGCGGCCCTTGCCTGCCTTGCCAGTGCCACCGTCGGTGCGACCACCTCGCCGGCAACCGATATTCCCGCTCGGCAAGAGGTGCTGACCTTCACCTCGCTGACCCTGAGCGATCAGCAATTCCTGACGGGGGACAAGGGCGGCACCGAGGTGCTGCTCGGTGGCGTGCTGTCGCTGCCGCCAGGCAAGGGCAAGGTCCCGGTGGTCATCCTTCAGCATGGCTCGGGCGGGGTGGGTGCCAACATCACCTATTGGCAGCGGCAGTTCAATCAGGTCGGTATCGCCACCTTCGCCGTGGATGGCTTCTCGGGCCGGGGCATCACCAGCACCCCCAGCGACCAGGCCCAGCTGGGGCGGCTCAATTTCGTCCTGGATGACTATCGCGCCGGCGCCCTGCTCGCGCGGCACGCGCGCATCGATCCAGGCAAGATCCTGCTCATGGGCTTTTCCCGCGGCGGGCAGGCTTCGCTCTATGCCGCCCTGGAGCGCTTCGACCGACGCTGGAAAAGCCAGGATTTCCAGTTCGCCGGCTACCTGTCGTTCTATCCCGACTGCTCGATCACCTTTCGCGAGCAGGACCAGGTCGTCGCCAAGCCGCTGCGGGTCTACCACGGCCTGGCCGACAACTACGATCCCTATTCCCGCTGCGAGGGCTATTTCGCGACGCTCAAGCAACAGGGCGCCGACCTCGGGGTGCATACCTATCCCCATGCCGAGCATGGCTTCGACAGCCCCTATGCCTGGAGTCCGGTGGTGGTCGCGCAGGGGAGCCAGACCGTGCGTGACTGCCGGATCGCCGAGAACGCCAGGGGCGAGTTGATCAACCAGCAGACCGGCAAGGTCTTTTCCTACCAGGACAGCTGCGTCGTGCTGGGGCCCAGGGTCGGGCCTGATGCGGAGGCGACCCGCCAGGCCACCCGGGATGTGTTGGAGGAGGTCAAGGCCATCGTCAAATAGGCCTGCCCCGGCGCGGCCGGGGTCTCGAGCAGGAGTACCCGGGCGGAGGAGGGCGCAGGACCGCACCGGGACTCGCGCGAAGCGCCTGACGGAACCGGCATCGATCCAGTCGGCGGGTCAGGCCCGCTGGTCGAAAAGGCGGCCAATATCCCGGGGTAGAGCCTTCAGGCACGAGCGAGACGGCACTTTTACAAGATGTGTCCAGTCGTAACTCAGGCCTCGCCCGGCCACTGAATCGGCCTCGCGCCTCCTCCATGCTCCGCTCCGAGACGACTCCTGATGAATACTGCGAACTGGGCTTATATCCTTATCGTCGTTGCCGGATTCCTGCAGGCTGCCGGTGCGGCCATGAACGGCTCGCTCAACAAGGCGCTGGTCAATCCCTGGCTGGCGACCTCGGTGTCCTTCGTGATGGTCACCTTCGTCGCGATCGGGCTGTTCATCTGTATGCCCAGGCCGCTGCCCTCGGTGAGCCAGCTCGGCGACATGCCCTGGTGGGCGCCCCTGGGTGGCATCGCCGGCGCGGTAGCGGTATTCGCCGGTCTGCTGTTCATCCAGCGCCTCGGCGCGGCGCCGGTGAACGGCGTCACCATCACCGCCAACCTCATCGCCAGCCTGGCCATCGATCACTTCGGCCTGTTTTCCATGGAGCAGCATGCGGTCAACGGCTGGCGACTGCTGGGCGCGCTCCTGATGATCGCCGGGGTCGTCCTGATCGCGCGGTTCTGAAGCGGCACCCCGCTAATCCCTGGCACGCGGCGGTCCCCCTGTACTCGGGACGGCTGTCGTCATCACGTCTGGACGGTGACGACAGCGCGGAGACCGCCAAGGCGCCTCCAGACGCGCCGGGATCAGGCTAGCCGTCAGCCCTTTCCAGCCAGGCGCGGGCGATCTCTTCGCGGGTCGCGAACCACACCCCCTCGGACTGCCTGGCGTATTCGATGAATTTCTTGATCGCCCGGACCCGGCCGGGGCGGCCGATCATGCGCGGGTGCAGGCCGATCGACATCATCCGTGGTCCGGTCGCGGAGTCCTCGTAGAGGACCTCGAAGCTTTCCTTCATGTATTCGAAGAAGTCCGAGGCCTGGGACAGACCGGGCGAGTTCCAGTAGCGGAAATCATTGACGTCGGCGGTGTAGGGCACGACGAGATGGCGCCTGCCCTCGACCTCGACGAAATAGGGAACGTCGTCGTTGTAGGCGTCGGAGTCGTAGAGGAAGCCGCCTTCCTCGGCCACCAGCCGGCGGGTGTGGATGCTGGCGCCATAGCGGCAATACCAGCCGACCGGCCGCTTGCCACAGGTGCGCTCGAAGGATTCGACGGCGAGGCGGATGTGCTCACGCTCTTCCTCCTCGCTCAGGCGAAAGACTTCTTCCCAGCGATAACCATGGCTGCAGATCTCGTGGCCACCGGCAACGGCCGCCTTGGCAACCTCGGGATTCTGTTCGAAGGCCACCGCACAGGCATGGAAGGTCGCGCGCACCGCCTGTTCGTCGAGGATATCGAGGATCCGCCAGATGCCGACGCGGGAGCCGTATTCGTACATGGATTCCATCGCCAGATTGCGGGTGCCGGCGGGGATGGCGTAGCTGCCCCATTCGGTCATCGACTCCTGGTCCGGATCGCCCATGGCGAGCGAGCGCTCGGAGCCTTCCTCGTAGTTGATCACCAGGCTGATGGCCAGACGGGCGCCGTTGGGCCAGGTACCTTGCGGGCGTTGTCTTCCATAACCCACCAAATCGCGTGCAGGTGACAGCATCGGGGTCTACTCCTGAAGTGCTAGTTGTGAACTACAAGGTGAGCGCAGGGGCTCAGCAGTCGATGTCCTTCAGTCGTTCATGATCGAAGGTGCCATCGGTATCGCCCTGGCTGAAGGCGAGCCCCATGGCCAGGGTCTGGGCGATGCAGAAGGAGGCGGTGAGGGAGCGAAAGCCGAGCAGCTCCGCATCGTTGACCTCTATGACCGTCTCCGCCATCTTGCCGATCGGACTCAGCACGGTGTCGGTGATGGCCACCAGCGTCACACCCGCCTCGCGCGCCTGCCGGCAGGCCTCGACGGTATCCCTGGCGTAGGGCGGAAAACTCACGGCGATCAGCAGATCGTCATGGGCGATGGCGCTGACCTGTTCCGGCAGGGTGCCGCCACCGCCGCTGATCTGCACGGCGCGGCGGCCCACCCGGCTCAGGGCGTAGCTCAGGTAGGCGGCCACCGGGAAGGCCCGGCGCAGGCCGATGACGAAGGTGGTGCGCGCGACCTGCAGGTGGGCGATGGCGGCTTCGATGTTGGCCTGCTGGTCGCCTTCCGCCAGGTGTTCCAGGGACACGATGTTGGCCTGGCTGAATTCCCGCAGGATGGCGCCGACGTCGCTGGGATCGTCCAGCAGCTTTTCCCCGCCGTAATGCCGGATGCGCTCGCTGTGGGTATCGGCGGCCTGTTGCAGCGGCGCGCGAAACAGCCGCTGCAGATCCTTGAAGCCGGCGAAGCCCAGCGCCTGGGCCAGGCGGATGTAGGCCGTCGGGGCGATGTTGGAGCGCCGGCCCAGCTCGGCGACCGTGCTGAGGGCGATCTCGTGCGGATTGTCGATGAGGAAGCGGGCCGCGTCGCGCAGCCGCTCCGACAGGTGTTCGTGCTGGGCGGCTAGGCAGTCGCGCAGCTCCGCAAGGGTTTCCGGTAAGGCCATGAAAAACGCTCGGCAGAGGGAAAGGAGAGGCGCCGGTCAGCGCAATTCGGTGATTGCCTGATCCAGCGCGGTGATGAGGCGGTCGATCTCTTCGAGGGTGTTGTAGTGCGCCAGGGACACCCGTACCACCCCGCCCAGGGGCGCCAGGCCCAGCGCCTCGATCAGGCGCCGCGCATAGAAGTCGCCAAAGCGGATGCCGATGCGCTGCTCGTCGACCTTGAGCACCACGGCTTCCGAGCGCACGCCTTCCACCACGAAGCTGATGGTGGGTACGCGCGCCTGGACGCTGGTCTTGCCGATGACCCGAACCCCGGGGCGCTGGCGCAGAAAGCCCAGCAGTCGCTCGGCGAGGACATCTTCCTGGATCTCGAAGGCGTCGAATGCTGCCTGCATCCGCTCGCGCTCGCTACCCTGGACGCCAAGCCGGGCGCCGATGTCGAGCAGATAGTCGGAGATGCCGATGCAGCCGAAGGACAGCTCGTAGTTGACGTTGCCGGGCTGCAGTTTGTACGGCACCACGTCCTGGCCGATGAAGAAGTGGTTGAGGCTGGGAAATTCCAGCAGCAGGTCGCGACGGCCCCAGAGCACGGCGAAGTGCGGGCCGAAGGTCTTGTAGAAGCTGTAGACATAGAAATCGGCGCCGCTGGCCTGCACATCGACCAGCCGGTGCGGCGCATAGGCCACCGCGTCCACGCACAGCTGCGCGCCCACCGCATGGACGCGGCGGGCGATCTCGGCGACGGGATTGATCGAGCCAAGGATGTTGGAGGCGTGGGTCACGGCCACATAGCGGGTCTTGTCGCCGAGCAGCGCCTGCAGGTCGTCCAGTTCCAGTTCGAGGCTGTCGGGATCGACCTGCCAGACGCGCAGGGTGGCGCCACGGTCTTCGCAGAGCCGGACCCAGGGGCCGATGTTGGCTTCGTGGTCGCAGTTGGTGACGATGATTTCATCACCGGGCGCGATCGAGGGTGCGATGGCGCGGCAGAGTATCTGCAGCAGGTGGGTGGTCGAGCCGCCCATGATGACTTCGTCGGGATGGGCCGCGTTGATCAGCTGCATGACCGAACGACGCGCCTGCATCACGCGCTCGCCGGCCGCGACCGAGGGCGGGTAGGAGGCGCCCAGCTGGACGCTGCTGTTGAGCAGATAGTCGGCCACCCGCTCGGCGACCCCTTGCAACACCAGGGAACCGCCGGCGTTGTCCATGAAGACGTAGTCGTCGGCCAGACCGGGAAACTGCTTGCGAACGTATGCGATATCGAGGGAATTCACGCGACTCTCTCCAGCCAGGATCAGTGGTGCAGGATGGCCTGCAGGAAGGCCCGGGTGCGGGGTTCCTGAGGGGCGGTAAAGAAGGGTTCCGGGGTGTTCTGTTCGACGATGCGACCGCTCTCCATGAAGATCACCCGATCGGCGACGCGCCGGGCGAAGCCCATCTCATGGGTCACCACGACCATGGTGACGCCGGAGCGGGCCAGGTTCTGCATGACGTCGAGCACCTCGCCGACCATCTCCGGGTCCAGCGCCGAGGTGGGCTCGTCGAAGAGGATGGCGCGGGGCTCCATGGCCATGGTGCGGGCGATGGCGACCCGTTGCTGTTGGCCACCGGACAACTGGCTCGGGTACTTGTGGGCGTGATCGCCCATGCCGACCTTGACCAGCAGATCCCGCGCGCGGGCATGAACCTCGCGCCGGTGCAGGCCGCGTACCCGGATCGGCGCCAGCGACACGTTGTCGAGGACACTCAGGTGCGGATAGAGGTTGAAGCTCTGGAAGACCATGCCCACTTCGCTGCGGATACCGGCGAGGCGCGGTCCGTTCTCGACCCTTTCGCCCGCCACGCGGATATGGCCCTGCTGGTAATTTTCCAGCAGGTTGATGCAGCGGATCAGCGTCGACTTGCCGGAGCCGGACGGGCCGAGGATGACCACCACCTCGCCTTCCTCGACCTGCAGGTTGATGTCGCTCAGCGCCTGGAAATTGCCGTAGTACTTGTCGAGGTGTTCGATGTCGATCAGGGTGCTCATGCGGTCTTGCCTCCCGCGCCATTGCGTCTTTCGACCCAGCTGACCAGTTGCACCATGGGCAACAGCAGCAGCAGATAGAGCAGGGCGGCGCCCACTAGCGGGGTCGGGTTGGCCGCCAGGGCCTGGGCCTGGGTCGCCTGCTTGAGCAGGTCGGGCATCGCCACCACCGAGGCGAGGGCGGTGTCCTTCATGACGTTGATGCAGTTGCTGGTCATGGGCGGCAGCACGATGCGGATCGCCTGGGGCAACACGACGTCGCGCATGGTGTTGAAGAAGCTCATGCCCTGGGCGGCCGACGCCTCGAACTGACCGCGGGGAATGGCTTCGATGCCCGAGCGAAAGATCTCGGCGCTGTAGGCGCAGGACACGAGGGAAAGCGCGCTGGCCGCTGCCGCGAAGGAAGACAGGCGGATACCGACGAAGGGCAGCGCGTAATAGATCAGGACCAGCAGGACCAGCAGCGGGATGGACCTCATGATGTCGATGTAGATCCGCGCCAGCAGCCGCACCGGCGCGTAGGAATACAGACGCAGCAGGGCCAGCAACAGCCCGCCGACTAGACCCAGGACGATACTCACGAGGCCCAGCAGAACGGTCACGCCCAGGCCCCGAATCATCAGGGGCAGCGATTCGACCAGCACGTTCCAGTTGAAGAAGGTTTGCAGAAGATCCATGGGATACCTCGGTCACGGCCCGGGGCGAACGAACCTCGCCCCGGGCCTGCAGCAGCGGCAGGGCTTACTTGGGCGCGGCGGAGACCTTCAGGGTGCTCGACTCCTTGGCGGCCTCGGTACCGAACCACTGTTTGTGGATGGCGCCCAGGGTGCCGTCTTCCTTCATCTTGCTGATGATGTCGTTGACCTGGTCGCTCATGGGCCAGCCCTTGGCGTGCATCAGCGAATAGCGTTCACCCGTGGGAATGCGGGCGACGATGGTGAATTGCGGCTTGTCCTTGATGTAGTAGAGGACGGCGGGGATATCGCTCAGGTAGCCATCGATGCGCCCGGAGCCCAGGTCCAGCATGGCCGGTGACAGTCCCTCGTAACGCGAGACGTCGGCGAACCTGTACTCGTTCTGGTGCTGGCCGATCCACATGTCGCCGGTGGAGCCGGTATCGACACCGACGACCTTGCCCTTCATGTCCTCGAGGCTCTTCACCTTGGATTTGGTCAGGGCGGTCAGCGACTGGTCGCTGTCGAAGTAGGGTTGAGCGAAGGCGACCGATTCCAGGCGCTTGGGCGTGATGGTGATGGACGAGATCGCGATGTCGACGCGTTTCGATTGCACCGCGCTGAACAGCCCGTTGAAGGGAATGTTGACGAAATCCACGCTCTTGCCGGCCCGCTTCGCCACTTCCTTCACCACATCGACTTCGAAGCCGACGAAGTCGCCCTTGGCGTCCTGAAACTCCCAGGGCACGTTGCCGACGTTGGCCCCCACCGTCCAGTCGGCTGACCAGGCGGGCAGGGCTACTGCGGCGGTCATGAGCAAGCCCAACGCTATCTTCGCTTTCATCTTCACTCCCTATTTTCCGGTGCTTTCAGTGGCTTTTCCTTACAACGTCGAATCGAGAGTAAGGCAGTGAATTATTTTATTCAATGATAAATTTTATTGGATTTTTTGCTCCAAAATCGTGCGAAGGATTGCCGCCGAAGCCACCTTGGCGGAGTTGCGGACGGGGCTGCACGGCGGGAACGCCGGGGAAAGGTCGGCGCCAGACGCCTTGGGCCCGCGCGGCAGTCCGTGCCTGAAAATGAGGCACGGGGCCTCCGGCTCGGGGCCGCGCCGGGGCGCTGGGCATGCCGTCCGGCCGCTGGGCTTTGCGGCGGCGGGCCGGCAGCGCACCCCTTTGGCCCGAGGGGCCACCCACTAGCCGACGAAGCCCGAAATAGCCCAGGTCCTCTCGCGACAACCGCTGGACCCTCTACGCGGGACGGCCGGGAAAATGCTCCGGTTTCCCCTATGTGCTTGTTGCGACTACAGTTGTCTGACTAATCCAATAAGGCCAACAAGGAAAGTCCGATGTCCGCTCCGTTCTTGCGTACCACCCTCGCTGCCGTTCTCACCTGCTGTATCGCCCTGCCCGCCGGTGCCGCGCTCGACGCGCGCATCCAGACCGCCGCGGAACAGGCCAAGGCGCCGACGCTCACGTTGCTGGAGCAACTGGTGAATATCGACTCGGGGTCCGGCTACGCGCCCGGCCTCACCGAAGTGGGCAAGCTCGTCAGCGCGGAATTGCAGAAACTCGGCGCCACGGTGCAAGAGGTGCCCAACACCGCGCCGGATCTGAGCAAGCACCTGGTCGCCACGCTCAAGGGCAGCGGCAAGGCGAAGATTCTCCTGCTGGCGCACATGGACACGGTGTTCAAGGAGGGCACGGCCAAGGCCCGGCCGTATCGCACCGATGAAAAGCGCGCCTATGGTCCGGGCGTGTCCGACGACAAGGGCGGCATCGTGGTCGCCCTGGCGGCGCTGGAGATCCTCAAGAAGCTCGACTTCAAGGACTACGGGCAGATCACCCTGCTGCTGGACGCCAGTGAGGAAACCGGCTCCCAGGCCGCCACCGAGCTGATCGCCAGCACCGCCAAGCAGCATGACGTGACGCTGAATCTGGAGCCGGGTCGGCCGGCCGATGGCCTGGTGGTGTGGCGCAAGGGCAGCGCCACCGCCGTGGTGGAGGTCAAGGGCAAATCGTCCCATGCCGGCGTGTCTCCGGAGCTGGGGCGCAACGCCGCCACCGAGGTCGCGCACCAGGTGCTGCAGCTGGGCAACCTGGGCGATGCGGAGAAGAAGACCTCGGTCAACTTCACCGTGATCGAGGCGGGCGAGCGCATCAACGTGATTCCCGATCACGCCGTCGCCAAGGCCGACGTCCGCGCTGCGCTGCCCGAAGAATTCGATCGGGTGGAAAAGGACCTGGCGCGGATCGCCGCCAACAAGCAGATCCCCGACACCGAGGTGACCACCCGGCTGGAGCGTGGTCTGCCGCCGATGCCGCAGACCGCGGCGAGCGATCGGCTGCTGGCCATGGCCCAGGGCATCTATGGCGAGCTGGGCCGCACCCTGACCGTCGAGGGCAGCGGTGGCGCCGCGGATGCCAGCATCGCCGCCGGTGCCGGCGTGCCCACCCTGGACGGCTTCGGCATCGTCGGCGGCAAGCTGCACACGCCCGAGGAATACGTGGAACTGGCCAGCGTGACGCCGCGTATCTATCTGCTCACGCGGATGCTGGTGGAGCTGTCCAAGGCGCAGTGACCGTCCGGCGTACCCGCTGCCGACCCGGTCGGTCAGCGGGTACGGGTGGCAAACAGCCGTCGGCTCAACCCGAGCAGTTGCCCGCCTTGTTGAAGCCTGCGGCCTTCGCCTCGGCTTCGGAGGCGAACTTGACCTGGTTCTTCGGCGCGACCTGGGCGTAGCTCGGGCAGCCTTGCGGCAGGTGATAGACGTGGCTGTTGCGGTTGCCGATGATCTTGCCCTGGCTGGCCGCGGCGGGGCTATCTCTCCTGACCGGTGCTGACGGCGCTGGCTTGGCTGCCGGCAGGGGGCTGACGATGCCGTCGCCAACCGGTCTGTAGCCCAGCGTCCAGTGTCGCTCGCCGGACACGAAGGGGTTGCCATGGCCCATCACCGCGGCGATGCGGCTGTCCCGTTCGCGCTCCCAGGCGGTGACCGGTTGCTGCTTGTCCCAGGCCATCAGCAGTTGCTGCTGCTGGCGCGACATGTTCAGGCCGTAGCGATCGAACATATAGAAGGTGACCCGGGCGACCAGGCCCTTGACCTCGTCGCGCGGTTCGGCGGCGCGTTCCTGGAAGTCGACCTTGGTCGTGCACCGGCCGTATTGCGGCTGCACGCCTTGGGCCATGCCGTAGTTGAAATTGGCCCGGTCACCATTCACCTCGCCCACGGCGGGGTAGAGGTTGAACAGGTCGGCCTCCATGGCGCGGAACACCGGGTCATCCGCCACGCAGTGTTCCCGTCCGCCGTTCTGCCAGCACTGGCGCTGATGACCGAAGGTCCAGGCCGGCACGATGTGCTCCCACTCGGTGCGTTCGCCGCGGGTTTCCTGCTTGCGCGCCTGGAAGCCGCAGGAGGCGGCATCGAGCCGTCCCCCGGACTTGCCGACCCACTCCCACTTGCAGCCGCAATAGAGGTCGCCCTGGGCGCTGGTGTTCTGATCGAAATAGACTTTTTGTCTGGCGATTACCTTGGCCTCGACAAAGGTGTCGGGCGCTGCGGCGAGTGCGGAGGAGGCCACCAGTGTGGCCAGGAGAAGCGAAAGCAAAAGGCGCATGTATCTTCACAGCTCGATTAGGGCGCCGAATTGTATAGCTTTTGCCTCGCTGATAGCGGGTGCAGGGTGCGGAAGTCTCGGGGGAGACGCTCTAGCTCGGGGGGCTGGACAACCTCAGGTCGAAACGCATCTTTCAGCAACAATGAGATTCGCTGAGATTTGTGAACCAAATCTCAAAAACTTGTCTGATGACGCAGTCTGTACGTCTGTCCGGAGTTTTCTATGAATGGCCCCACCCCTTGCTGTGATCTGGGCGGTATGAGCACCTTGGTGCTGGAAGATGAGCTGGTCGAGCGCAAGACGCGGCTGGCCGAGGCCCAGGCCGATGTCCAGCGCCCGTTCCTGTCCTATGCGGACGACCACGCCTGCATCGCCGTGCTGGAGCGGGCGCTGGCCAAGGCCTATCGATTTTTCTAGCGGTCAGTCCGCCGATCCGTTGCCTTCTCCGCCAGCCCGATATCCCTGGGTTCCGGGGGCAGAAGGGGACGGTACAGAAGGCCCCTCGGCCAGCGCGACGGTGGCCGCCGCGCGCTGGCACGGGGGGGCTAACACCGCCTCAATTCTGGTTGTAGCAGCCATTGCCGGACACCAGATAGTCCAGCTCATGCTCCCGGCCGGCGTGATCCAGATAGTCGAGGCGGGCCGGCACGATCCCGCACTGGGCGTCCAGGTCGGTCTGGCTGATGACCTTGACGACGTCGAGCGGGACGAAGAAACCGGGCTGGTCATGGATCAGGGCGGGATGGTCGGGAGCGGCCAGGGCGGAGCCGGTGGCGAGCAGACCGAAAAGACCGAGCAGGAGCGCTTTCATGGAGAGTCCTCTTGAAGGGGTGGGTAGCGAGTCGCTGACCGGGCCACTCTAGGAGGACAGGGGGGACGCCAGGCTGACCGGGTGATGACAAATCGGTCATGGAGGTTGTCGCCTGGCCGCACGGCAGGCCGTGATAGTGGCGGCCCCCTAGCATGCGGCCAACGCTCAGACCGAGCAGTCCAGCGCCTTGCCCGGCACCTGGCGGCGTCCCCAGGACAGCATGACGAGTACCAGGACGCAGCCGACCAGGATGGCGCCCGCCGACAGCACGAAGAGACTGCGCCGGTCGTTGCCTTCGATGAGCAGACTCAGCAGGGTCGGCGCCGCGGCGGCCGAGGCGACCTGCACCACGCCGACCAGCTTGGTCAGGCGCCCGCTCGGATCATGGGTCACGACCGAGGACATGTAGTAGGACAGCGCCAGGTTCCAGCCGAAGTTCATCAGGAACACCGCGAGCATGAGATCCGCCGCCGTGTGGATGCGCGTGGCCAGCAGGTAGATGGCGCCGAGCACGGCCAGGGAGCCGGTGAGGATCATCGGCACGCGGCCCAGATGGCGCCCGGCCACGCTGGGCAGGGCCGCACCGGGCAAGCCGCCGAGCAGGCCGATGCTGATCGCCCAGCCGATGTCCACCGGTGCCACCCCGGCGTCGCGGGCGATGCCTTCGACGAAGCCCCACAGCGAGTAGATCGACAGCTGCAGGAACAGCATGCCGAGCAGCGAGCAGACGCCGATCACCGTCAGACCGGACCGCAGCGGTGCGGGGGAGACCTGTCGCTCTTCCGGGCTCTGCCTGGCCGGCAGGCAGAGACTCAGCAGACAGACCAGGGCGAACCAGGCGGCCAGGTAGTAGATCGCCCCCGCGAAACCCTGCCACTCAGCGATGATCGGCATGAGCACCGCGCTGCTGGCGAACAGGGCGGTCTGCACGAACAGCAGGATGCCGAAGGACCTGTCCTGGCCCGGCATGCTGCCCAGCCAGTAGATGGCATAGGAGTAGAGCACCCCCGAGCAGAGCCCCGAGAGGCCGCGCAAGGCCAGCAGCGGATCAAGGGTGGTGACGCTGGCGGTCGCGGCGTTGGCGAACAGCAGCAGCAGGGCCGTGCTCAGGGCCAGGGTGCGCGGCCCGAGGAAGCGGATCATCGGCAGGTACAGCAGCGTCCCGACGATGGAGCCGCACATCTCGACGGACAGGGTCCAGCTCTGCTGCGCCAGGGTCAGGTCGAGGCGTTCGGTCAGCAGTCCGATGAAGATCGGCTGCACGCCGATGACGAGAATCGAGGCGGCGGCGATGGCGATGCACGCGGCGCGCACCAGGGTTTGCTTGGCAATGGTCATGGTCGTTTACCTGCCGGCTCGGCCACCACGTGGCCTGCCGCTTCAGTAGAAAGCCTGGCTGTGAGAGGGGTGGCCGGTCAGGTGAGGCGATAGCAGTGGATGGCCACCTGGTCGGCGGCGGGATAGCCCACCTTGCCGATCATCACGCTGCGGGTCAGCCAGTCGAGTCTGCCGCTCGCCACCTGGAAGCGCGGTGTGCAACTGCAGTGATAGTCCTCCTCGGCGATCGGCCAGAGGCCCTGGGCGACCTGCGCCTGTCCCCTGTCGCTGAGGGTGATGAGGCCGGTGTTGTGGATGTTGATCCATTCGCCCTGGTCGCTGCGCAGGCTGTAGCGCGCGTCCAGCTCGCCCACGCCGTCGCTGCGCAGCAGATAGAAATCCGCGCCGCCGGCGATCACTTCGCCGCGTACGTTCACGCCCTCGAAATGCCCGCCGGTGATTCGATAGTTGCTGCGCTGGCCATCGGTGCAGGCGCCCAGGCCATCGGCCGGGTCGATGAGCACCTGCAGGCTCAGCACCCATTCCAGCGTTGGCACGGCGATCCCGGTTGGTGTCTTGGTATTCATCACGCTCTCCTGTGCCCCACGGGGGCTGTGGTGACTGGTGGTCAGTAGCGATAGGTGAAATACAGCTCGAGGGCGCTGAAGCGATCGTTGTCGCCGAACGCCTGGCGGGCGGCCGACCTGGCCTGCACCCAGTTGTACGAGAGCGAGCCGTAGAACTGCCGGTTGGGCGTCCAGTCGAGGTACACCGCGGTCTCGTCGGCGAAGCGCCGATCGCTGACCGCGGCGCCGCGGAAGTTGGCCTGGTCGAGCCAGAACTGGTAGTGGATGACGCCCAGGGTGAGGGTGTCGCTGAGCCGGTTCTTCAGCGAGAACTGCTGGACGCGCTCGTTGCTGTTGAACAGCAGGTAGTTGCCCACCACGTCGCCGATCAGCCAGGTACTCCAGTCGGTGAAACCCTTGCTCAGCGGGTCCCAGGCCTTCTGGCGGCTGTCGGTCGGGTTGTCGTCGCCGGAAAAGACGGCGTAGCGATAGCCGAGGGTGGGCGTGAAGGGCAGGTCCTGGAACTGGTAGTCGGCCTGGGCGTACCAGGCCCTGGCGTCGTAGCTTAGGGCGCCGTCACCACCACGTTGCACCGCGTATTCGCCATTCAAGGTGAGATTCGGCAGGCCCGGCAGGTGACCGCGCAGGGCCCGCAGGTTGTATACCCGCATGCCGTCGCGGCGTGCCGCGGTGCTGTTGTTGCTGGCCAGGGTATCGACCGTCATGGCCAGGGCGCCGAGGGTCACCTGGCCGTCGAGGTCGTAATCCAGGTTGGCGCCGCTCAGGCGGAAATCGCCATAGTGATCGTCGGTGCGCAGGGTGAAGGCCTGTGCCTGGGCCGGGCCATGCCCCCACGCCAGGATCGCCGAGTCGCGGAAGGCGGTGCGCGGACCGAGCCAGTAGGCGCCATCGCCGAACAGATCGAGATTGCCGTCCATGACGATGAAGCCGGTGCCGACCATGAAGTTCTGGCGGCCGGCGGTGAATTTCCAGTCACCTGCCTGTACCCCGGCGTAGCCTTCTTCCGGGGCGAAGCGGCCATCGGAGCTGCGGGTGAAGCCACCGGCATCGCCGTCGCCAAGGGTGGCGGCGCCGACCACCGAGCCGCCGGCGAGCAGGTGGAGCCTGTCGCTGAGCGAATAGTCGAGGGTGACGCCAGGTTTGACGTAGAACTCCTGCCAGGCAATGCGGCTGCCGTCGTTCCTGCCGCTGCGGGCATCCACGCGACTGGCGCCGAAATTGACGCCCCGGGTGGTGATGGAACCGGCGCCCGCCGTCAGGTTGAACTCGCCTTTGAGGTTTTCGTTTTCGAATGGATAGCCCGCCAGGGCCGGCTGGCTGGCCAGCGGCAGGCCGAGCGCCAGCAGCACGCCGGAAAGGCGCTTGGTTGTGCACATAGAGAGCTCCTGAATATTTTTTTTCTTGTATTACAGGGCAGTGAAGGGTGGCCAAGGCGACCACCGAATACCTGGCGCAGCAGGTGGGAGCGCTGGCGGGCCGGCGCTCGTCGATCTCGTTAGGGATGGATCAGCCGCGCAGTTGGGCGGCGATGGCGCGCAGCAGCCGTACGGTATCGATGTCCAGTTCGGTGACCGCTTCGGGTAGCGAGGATTGCTTGACGATCACCACCTCGGCGGCGCGGTCGACGAACAGGTACTGGCCGTGGATACCGCTGGCCATGATGGCCGGACTATGATCGTTGAAGACATACCACTGGCTGCGGTAGGAGGCACCCGGGGTCCAGTCGGCGAAGTCCTGGTGCACGCCATAGAGAGCCGGATCCCCGCCCGCCGCGATGGCCTCCACGACCGCCGGGTCGATGACCTGCTGGCCGTCGACCCGACCGCCGTTGGCCAGCATCAGGCCGAAGCGGCCCATGTCGCGCAAGGTGGCGTTGAAGCCGGCACCGGCGACGCTGCGACCCCAGGGATCGGCCATGAAGTAGGCGTCGCGCTCGCAGCCGAGGTGCTGCCAGATCCGTTGCAACTGTTCGGCGCAGCCCAGGCCGCTGGCGCGCTCCATCACCCAGGCCAGGACCTCGGTGGTGGCGGTCACGTAATGGAAGAGGCCGCCGTGCTCGCACCTTTTGCGCAATGACGGCAGGTACTGGTACAGGGATTCGTACTGGGCGTAGTCGGGCGGGGCCGGTTTGAAGCCACAGGCATAGCCATATTGCGAGCTTGCCGAGGTGGGATCGTCGTAGAGCTCGGTGTAGTGGACGCCCACGGCCATGTCGAGCAACTGGCGGACGCTGGCGTCGCCGAAGGCGCTGCCGGCCAGTTCCGGCACATGATGCTGGGTCAGCGCCTGGGCATCGAGCACACCGTCGTGGATGAGTTGCTCGCCGAGCACCCCGATCAGCGACTTGGTGACCGAGAACATGATGTGGCGGTCGGTGGCGACCTGGCCGTTGAAGTAGCGCTCGTACACCACGCGGCCCTGGTGCAGCACCAGAAAGCCGTCGGTCTTGCTGGCGCGCAGATGGTCGAGGGCGCTGACGCTGCGGCCGCAGCTGCTTTGGAACCTCAGCGCTTCGAGGGCCACGGGCGCATGGGCCAGCACCCTGTCCGATCGCGGCCCGGCAGCCACCTCGATGGTGGGGCGCAGGCGCGCCAGGTTGCGAAAGCCCCAGCGATTGAACGGCGGTGACATCCAGTTGGCCCAGGTCACGCGCTGGTCCGGCTCGGCCGGAAAACCCTGCATCAGTACGGGCTCTTGTTCTTGTTGGTCGTACATCTCGCTGACTCCCCGATTCCGGGAAACCAGGGAGCGGTCGAGGCTCTGGTTCATCAGACTCATCCTGGCAGTGGCCCTGCGTAGAGCAGGTACGGGAAAATAATTAACCCTGTTAATTTCTTTAGTCAATAAAATATTTTTCATACCCAAGCCCGGCCAGCTATTCTCCTTCGCACCCCAAGGGAATCAGGAGCGACGGTGAGCGGCCTACGCGAACGTCAGAAGGAATTACGCCGCACCGCCATCTCGGCCGCGGCGGTCATGCTGTTCCAGCGTCAGGGCTTTCGCGAGACCACCGTCGAGCAGATCGCCCGCGAGGCCGGCGTCTCGGCGCCCACGGTGTTCAAGTATTTCGGCAGCAAGCACGAGATCATCCTGGAAATGATCAAGGAGTCCGATCGCCGGGCCCTGATCGACGTGCGCCGGCACATCCGCGACGTCGCGGACCCCGTCGAGGCGCTCTGCCATCTGGAGCACCTGCTCGTCAGCTACGCCCTGGACGTCCTGCCCGCCGCCCTCTGGCGCGAATTGCTGCCGCTGGTACTGGTGGGGGGCGACAGCGGGCTGCCCCAGGCCTATCGGCAGATGAACCGCGGCCTGCAGGGCGAGATCGCCGGTGTGCTGCGCGAGCTGCAGACCGCCGGCAAGCTGCGCGCCGATCTGGACGTGGAGCTGGCGGCCTTCCTGCTCAACGACTATTCGCATCTGCAATTGCTGCGCCTGACGGCCAGTGACGAGATGGATCGCGAAGGCCACGCGGCCACCGTGCGCAACACCACCCGCCTGATCTTCGAGGGCATGCGCGCGGTACCGGCGTGAGGCGCTAGCGGCTGCATCAGCCTTGGCTGTCTTCCCGGGCCGGCTGGCGTCTCGACAGGTCTCGCTCAGGGAGCGTGGCGGGATAGCCGGCGAGGCGATTGCGAGGTCAGGGGGAAGGCGAAGCGGATCGCGGCGCCAACCCAACAGTGAGCCGAACAGGGTGGGTATCTTTCGCTGAGCTCGGCATGGACTTGCCCAGCCATTTTCAGATGCGCCTATAGTGAGGCCGCGCGTAGTTGGGCACGTCAGACAGCCTGACCGGCAGTGATCACCGCTCCTGCGGAAGGGGCGACAGCCAACGGACCGGTCCGTTGGCGCGGGCCTGGCATGGCTGCGCGGTCGGATAGTGCGGGCTGTTTGGAATAACAAGGCATTCGGGGTGGTTATGAACGTAACGGGTTTCCTGACACTGGTGGGTTGCTACCTGCTTGGCACCTATATGACGAACTTCATCGGCGGTATTCCGGCCAGTGTCATAGGGATCATCGTGCTTTTCGCCCTGCTGATCCTGCTGCGCAGGGTGCCCGAAGGGGTGGAGAAGATGGCGGGCAATCTGCTTGGTTATCTGCCCCTGATGCTCGTGGTGCCGGCGGTTGGCATCGTCGATTTCAGCGGCCTCGAGACCTCGGTGTGGTTGCGCCTGGTGCTGGTCATCGCCCTGTCCCTGCTGGTCACCGTACCCCTGTGTGGCTGGCTGCTGCAGTACCTGATCGGTAGAAGCAAAGACCATGTCTGACCCGGCCCTCGCTTCCCTGCTGGCCCTGTCCCTGACGCTCGCGGCCTATCAGCTGGCGCTCGTGCTGCAACAGCGCCTGCGCCTGGTCATGCTGCAACCGGTGCTGATCACCACCGCCATCGTCGCGACCGTGCTCTTGATCGGCGGGATTCCCTACGACAGGTATCGAAGCGCCAGCGGCCTGCTCTCGATGCTGCTCGGACCCACCACCGTGGGCCTGGCCGTTCCGCTCTACAAGAACGTCCAGCGCGTGACGGCACTCTGCACGCCGCTGCTGATAACCCTCACGGTTGGCGGCGTGGTAGGTGTTTCCCTGACCCTGGCCCTGGGCTGGCTGTTCGGCCTGCCGGAGACACTGCTGATGAGTCTGCTGCCGAAGTCGGTGACCATGCCGATCGCCTTGCCCCTGGCGGATCATTTCGGTGGCGTCGCGCCACTGACCGCGGTGATCGTGATGCTGACCGGCGTCATCAGCACCACGCTGGCCCTGCCACTGCTCAAGGTCTTCAAGGTCGAGGATCCCGCGGCCCGCGGTCTGACCCTCGGCATGAACGGCCATGCCATAGGCACCGCCCATGCCTTGCGGGAAAGCCAGGAGACGGCGGCGTTCTCGGCGCTGGGCATGATCCTGCTCGGGATCGTTACCGCTCTGGTGCTGCCGCTGGTGCTCGGTTGAGCGCCAGTGCCGCCAGGAGCGGGTCGACCGGAAGCCCTGAGTCGACGAGCTCGGAGTGCTGCCAACTGCCGCTCAGTCATCATTATCGACACTTCATGCGATAACCGTTATGTGAATAACGCCCGCGCGAAAGATGATAGCACTAGGCCAGCCGGCGATCGGCAGCCGTGCTTACAGGGACAGATGTCATGGGCATGGAAGACAAGGAATTTCAGACCACCCTCCAGCAACTCGGTCAGCTGAATCTGGACCGGATCATGGAGCAGGCTCGCGTTGATCGAGACTTCATGAATCGCGTGGTGACCGTGCTGGAAGAGTGTGGGGTGGACGATCGTACCGACGAGGAAAATTCCCTGCTCGAATGGGCCCGTGCCTTCCAGCGCCTGCCGGGTAAGGACGCCGGCCGCTAGGCGTCTGCGTGCTGGCCCGGTTTCCGCAGCCAGCCGTCCTGGTCTGCCGACGCTCTCTGTCGATTGCCGTGCACCGCACTGCCTGGTATCCCGAACACCGGGCAGGGCGGCGGCGCGCTGAGGCAGAAAGGTCCGGCGGATCAGCGCTGATCGGTGGCGTCGTGAGCGCTGCTTCCTGCGACCGGGTCCAGCGGCAGGGGCGCCAGCAGGGCCGTCTCGGCCACCATGTCGGCAACCCGCTCATTGAGATCCTGCACGGCCTGCAGGACAGCGCGGACGTCCGGATCGTCGCAGTCCACCGTGCCCAGCCGCCTGGCGTTTTCCTGTAGCTGGCGATGCAGGCCAAGCAGCGCCTCGCGGGCGTGGCTCTGGGGATCAGGGTGCATAAGGGGCTCGGGCTCGACTCGGGATTGATGGCTTCGAGCCACTATGTCGTGGCTTTTTTGATATCGCAATAAACATTAATGCGATATCACTGCGGGGCGACGAGTGGTGGCGCCGCTTAGGCGAGGCGGCTGCTGAGGCCGAGCGCCCGGGGAGGCGGGCTACGGCTTTGCAGCTGATCCGCTGCCGATGGCAGTGGAAGGCGTATCTGAGTCTCCACGAGAGGGTTGGATGCGTGTTCGAAGATCTCCAGCCCCGAGGTGCCACGCCTGAGCCTGAGGGGGCGCCAAAAGGCGCAGCTGCGCCTTTTCCAGCACGCGGTCTCCCGGGAGCGGAGCTTCAAGCTACGGCTGAGTAGCCTGAGGCGCTCCGTATCGCCGACCGCGTCGCCCTTGCCTTCAGTAACCCGCCACCAGGCCGTCCTTGCGCGGATCGGAGCCGCCCACGTAGCCACCGGCCACGCGCTGAATGATCTGGGCACCGCCAAAGGCGAACACGCCGGAGGGCTCTTCCACGGTCACCTCGTGGCCCAGGGCCTGCAGCGCCGCCAGGGTGGCCGGATCCAGGCTACTTTCCACCGCGACCCGGCGGCCGCCTTCGAGGCGCCAGCGCGGTGCGTCGGCGGCGGCCTGGGGATTCTGCCGGTACTTGAGGATGCGCAGCATCAGCTGCAGGTGCCCCTGGGCCTGCATCGGGCCGCCCATCAGGCCGAAGGCCATCAGCGGGGTGCCGTCGGCATTCATGGCGAAGCCGGGGATGATGGTGTGGAAGGGCCGCTTGCCTGGCGCCACGCTGTTGACGTGATCCGGCGCCAGGGTGAAGCCGGCGCCGCGATTCTGCAGGCTGATGCCGGTGCCCGGCACCACCACGCCTGAACCGAAGCCCATGTAGTTGGACTGGATGAAGGAAATCATCATGCCGCTGTCGTCGGCCGCGGACAGGCAGACGGTACCGCCGGGGCGCGGGGCGCCATAGCCGGGATCGCCGGCACGTGGCCCGAGCAACCCGGCGCGCTCGCGCAGGTAGGCCGGGTCCAGCAGGTGCTCGGCCTGGATGCGCATGTGCGCGGAGTCGGTGACGTGCTGGTAGAGATCGGCCAGCCCCAGCTTCATGGCCTCGATCGACCGGTGCAGGGTGGCGGGGCTGTCCACGGGATCAGCGCCGATGCCGGCGGCCTCCAGGATACCCAGGCCGGCGAGGGTGGCGATGCCCTGGCCATTGGGCGGCAACTCGTGCACCACGGCGCCGGCGAAGGGCACCGAGAGGGTCTCGATCCAGTCGGCCCGGTGGGCGCGCAGGTCTTCCTCGTCCAGCACCGCGCCGTGTTCGCGGGCATGACGGGCCATGGCCTGGGCCAGTTCGCCCTGGTAGAAGGTGGCGCCTTCGCTTTCGGCGATCGCCTCCAGGGTCCGCGCATGATCGGGCAGGCGCACCAGGGTGCCGGCGCGGGGTACGCCGTTGGCCAGGAAGCAGGCGGCGAAACCGGGTTGGTCCTTGAGCTGCTCGGCGCCGCGCCGCCAGAGTTCGGCGATCACCGGGGTGAGCAGGAAACCGTCGCGGGCATAGTGGATCGCCGGGCCGGCGAGGGTGGTCAGCGGCAGCTTGCCGTAGCGCTTGGCCAGGGCGACCCAGGCGGAGACGGCGCCGGGCACCGTGACCGCGCCCCAGCCGCGGGCCGGCATGGCGCTCTGGCCGGCGAAGAATTCCGGGGTCCAGCCCCGCGGCGCGCGACCGGAGGCGTTGAGGCCCTGCACCTTCTCGCCATCCCAGACGATGGCGAAGGCGTCACTGCCGATGCCGCAGCCGGTGGGTTCCACCACGGTGAGCACCATGGCGGCGGCCACCGCGGCGTCCACCGCGTTGCCGCCGCGGCGCAGCATCTCCACCCCGGCCTGGGCGGCCAGCGGCTGCGAGCAGGCCACCAGGTTGCGGCCCATGACCGGTGAGCGAGCCGAGGAATAGGGGTTGTGATAGTCCAGATCGGGCATGGCGAAGGGTCTCATTGGTGACGAGGATCGAGGGCGTCGCGCAGGCCGTCGCCCAGCAGGTTGAAGCCGAGGACGGTGAGGTAGATGCAGACGCCCGGGGCAATGGACATCCAGGGCGCCTGCTCCATGAAGTTCTTGGCGGTGTTGAGCATGGAACCCCAGGAAGGCATCGGCGGTTGCTGGCCGAGGCCGAGAAACGACAGGCTGGCCTCGGCGAGGATGGCGGCGGCGATGGTCAGGGTGGCCTGGACCACCAGCGGCGAGAGGATGTTGGGCAGGACGTAGCGCCAGAGAATCCAGCGATCCGGCAGGCCGATGGCGCGGGCCCCTTCCAGATAGTCCTCGTGGCGGATGGCGAGCACCTGACCACGGGTCAGCCGGGCGAACACCGGCATGGCGGACAGCCCGATGGCGATCATGGCATTGCCCAGGCTCGGGCCGAGAAAGGCGCCCAGGGCGATGGCCAGGACCAGGAAGGGACAGGACAGCAGCGCCTCCAGCAGGCGCGAGATCAGGGCGTCCAGCCAGCCGCCGAAATAGCCGGCCACCAGGCCCAGGGGGACGCCCACCAGCAGGGCGATGGCCACCGAGACCACCCCGGCCAGCAGGGAGCTGCGCGCGCCCCACAGCAGGCGCGAGAGCAGGTCGCGCCCGAGTTCGTCGGTGCCCAGCCAGTTCAGCGCCGAGGGCGCCTTGCGTACCGCCAGGAAGCTGGTCTTGAGCGGGTCGAAGGGGGCCAGCCAGGGCGCCAGCAGGGCGGCCAGGGCGAAGGTCAGGATCAGCACGGCGCCGAGCAGCGCGCCGCGATTGGCGCTGAACTTGCGCCAGAAGGGCGAGCGCGCGGGCCGCAGCGTGGCCGGGTGGGGCAGGGTAAGGGCATTCATGCGGCTTGCCTCAGGCGCGGATTGATCAGGCGGTAGAGCAGGTCGGCCAACAGGTTGAGCAACACGAAGCCCACCGCCACGCAGAGCACCACCCCCTGGACCACCGCGTAGTCGCGGTTGAACACGGCGTCGACGATCATCTTGCCGAAGCCGGGGATGCTGAAGACCTGCTCGGTGAGCACCGCGCCGCCGAGCAGTTCGCCGAACAGCAGGGTGGTGAGGGTGACGATGGGCATCAGCGCATTGCGCAGGGCATGGCGCAGGATCACCACCCGCTCGCGCAGGCCCTTGGCCCGGGCGGTGCGCACGTAGTCGGCGCGCAGCACCTCCAGCATGGCTGCCCGGGTATGGCGCATCAGGGTGCCGGAGAGGCCGGCGCCCAGCACGAAGGCTGGCAGGACCAGGGTGCGCAGGTTGCGCAGCGGGTCTTCGTGGAAGGGCACGAAGCCGGAGGCGGGCAGCCACTGCAACTTCACCGCGAACAGCAGGATCAGCAGGATGCCGAGCCAGAAGTGCGGGATGGAGATGCCGGACAGGGCCACCAGGTTGGCACCGTAGTCGACCGCCGTGCCACGGCGTACCGCGGCGAGGATGCCGGTGGGGATACCGATGAGCAGGGCGATGACGATGGCCAGCAGCGACAGCTCCAGGGTCACCGGCAGCTTTTCGGCGATCAGCGCCGTCACCGGCTGGTCGGTGCGCAGCGAGATGCCCAGGTCACCCTGCAGCACCCCGCCCATCCAGTGCAGGTACTGCACCGGCACGGGGTCGTTCAGCCGGTATTTCTCGCGCAGGAATTCCAGCACCTGCGGGTCGCGCTCCTCGCCGGCCATGGCCAGCACCGGATCGCCCGGCAGCAGTTGCTGCAGGGTGAAGACGAACAGCGACACCAGCAAGAGGGTCGGCAGGGCACTCAGCAGGCCACGCAGGAAGAGACGCAGCATGGCTATTGTCCGCGGGTGACGCCGGCCAGGCGAATCAGGCCGTCGGGGTTGGGGATGAAGCCCTTGAGGTCGGCGCGGGTGGCGATGATGCGCGGATCGAAATAGAGATAGAACACCGGCAGCTCCTCGCGCAGCAGGGTCAGGGCCTGGGCATAGAGCGCCTGGCGCTGCGTCTGGTCATTGGTGGTGCGGGCCTGGTCGAGCAGTTGATCCAGCGCCGCGTTGCAGTAGTGGCCGTCGTTCTGATTGCCCTTGCAGGTGACGAATTGATGCACGTTGCCATCCGGATCGGGGCGGCCGGACCAGGCGCTCAGGCCGAGCTGGAAGTTGCCGGCATGCTGTTCCGCCAGCAGGGTGGCGTATTCGGTGGCGACCAGGTTGACCTCGAAGCCGGCCTCGGCGGCCATGGCCTGGATCAACTGACCCACCTGCTGGGCGATGGGGTTGTTGGCGATCTTGAGTTCGACCTTGACCGGCAGGGCGACTCCGGCCGCCTTGAGCAGCGCCTGGCTGCGCGCCACGTCGCGGGCCGGCACCGCGAAGGCCTTGTCGTAGTAGGGGCTGCTCTGCGGGAAGGGCTGCACGCTGGGCGCATAGAGCCCCTCGAACACCACCTGATTGAGCGCCTCGCGATCCAGCGCCAGGTCGAAGGCCTGACGCACGCGCTTGTCCCCGGCAAAGGGATTCTTCGCCCGGTCGCCGTTGGCCATGTTCACCATGAGCTGCATGTAGCCCAGGCCCGGGGTGTTGTAGAGGGTGAAGCCGGCCTGGCCCTGCAGGCCCTTGACGTCGGTGGGCGCGACCCGCTCGACGATGTCCAGGTCGCCCGAGCGCAGGTTGGCCAGGCGTACCGAGGTGTCGGGAATGGGCAGGAAGATCAGCCGGTCGAAGTGATAGGCGCTGGCGTTCCAGTACTGCGGAAAACGCTCCAGCACGATGCGGTCCTGCTGCACCCGCTGCACGAAACGATAGGGGCCGGAGCAGACCGGCTTGCTGCCCACGTCGCCCGTGGACGCCTTGGGCGCGAGCATCATGCCGGCACGGTCGGAGAGCTGGGCGAGCAGGGTGGCATCAGGTTGCTTGAGGTGGATGCGCACGGTCTGGGGATCGACCACCTCCACGGTATCCACCGAGGCCAGTTCGCTCTTGCGCAGCGAGTCGGGCAGGCTGCGGGCACGGTCCAGGTTGAATTTCACCGCGGCGGCGTCGAAGGCCTCGCCGTCATGGAAGGTCACGCCCGGGCGCAGGTGCAGCGTCAGGCTGCGGTTGTCGTCGCCCCACTGCCAGGCGGTGGCCAGCTGGGGCACCAGCTCCAGCTGTGGCGAGACATCCACCAGCTTGTCGCACAGGGCGGTGTAGACCAGTCGCCCGGAATAGGTCCGCGAGCGATGCGGATCGAGCACGTCGGGATCGTCCTGGATACCGATGCGCAGGGTGGTCTCGGCCAGGGCGGAGCTGCCGGCCAGGAGCAGAAGGGTGGCGCAGAGCCAGGCGGAGACTTTCATGGGGTGGACTCCAGAAGGGACTGATGACGGTTGAACAGGGCCAGGCGGCGCGTGAAGGCCGCGCTGGTGGCGATCAGCGGCGGCGGTGAGGCGCCCGCACCCGCGATCTCGCGCCAGAAATGGCAGGCCACCTGGCCTGCCCCGGCAGCGGGTTCCAGCATTGGCTTGGCCTCGCGGCAGAGGGGCCGGGCGTGGGGGCAGCGGGTGTGGAAGCGGCAACCACTGGGCGGCGCCGTGGGACTGGGCAAATCGCCGCCGAGCAGGGTGCGCGGTCGCCGCGCCCGTGGATGGCTCACCGGCACCGCGGCCAGCAGCGCCTGGGTATAGGGATGCAGGGGCGTCTCGAACAGCGTCTCCACCGGCGCCAGCTCGACGATCTCGCCCAGGTACATCACCGCCACCCGGTCGCTCATGTGGCGGATCACCCCCAGGCCATGGGCGACGATGATCAGGGTCAGGCCGAAGCGCGCCTTGAGGTCTTCCAGGAGGTTCACCACCTGCGCCTGTACCGAGACGTCCAGTGCCGAGACCGGCTCATCGCCGAGCAGCAGGCGCGGTTCGGCGGCCAGGGCACGGGCGATGCCGATGCGCTGGCGCTGGCCGCCGGAGAATTCATGGGGATAGCGCCCGGCCAGTTCCGGCGCCAGGCCCACCGTGCGCAGCAGCTCGGCCACGCGCTCGGCGCGCTGACCGCGATCCAGCGGCTTGTGCAGCCACAGCGGTTCGCCAACGATGTCGGCCACGCTCATGCGCGGATTCAACGAGGCGAAGGGGTCCTGGAAGATGATCTGCAACTCCTGGCGCACCTGGCGCAGCGCCGTCGGACTGAGATTGCCCAGGTTGCGGCCCTCGTAGATGACGTCGCCAGCGGTAGGGGCGAGCAGGTTGAGCAGCAGGCGGCCGAGGGTCGACTTGCCCGAACCGGATTCGCCCACCAGCGCCAGGGTCTCGCCGCGCCGCACGGCGAAGGACACATCGCTGACCGCCTGGACCGGTGGGCGCGGGCGTTGCAGGAAACCGCCCTGGCCGCCGAAGTGCTTGGTCAGGCCGATGGCTTCGAGAATGGGGCGTTCGACCGCTTTCATGCGCTGGTCTCCAGGTGCTGTTCCAGGGGCGCGCGGAGGCAGGCCACCTGCTGGCCCGGAGCGAGCTCCAGCAGGGGCGGCGGGGCCAGGCGACAGGCGTCGAGGACGAAGGGGCAGCGGCTGGCGAAGCGGCAGCCGGCCGGCATCTCGGCGGGCGTCGGCACCCGGCCGGCGATGGTCGCCAGCCGGCCCGTGCGCGGCCCCAGCGAGGGCATGGAGCCCATCAGGCCGAGGGTATAGGGGTGCTGCGGATCGTCGAACAACTGGGCGACCGGACCGGACTCGACCACCCGGCCGGCGTACATCACCGCCATCTCGTCGGCGACCTCGGCCACCACGCCGAGGTCGTGGGTGATGAGGATCATGGCGCTGCCGGTCTCGGCCTGCAGACTGGCGATGAGTTCGAGGATCTGCGCCTGGATGGTCACGTCGAGCGCCGTGGTGGGTTCATCGGCGATGATCAGCGCCGGATCGTTGGCCAGCGCCATGGCGATCATCACCCGCTGACGCATGCCGCCGGAAAGTTCGTGGGGATAGGCCGCCAGCCGCTGCGCCGCCGCTGGCACCCGTACCTTCTCCAGCATCTCCAGGGCGCGCTGCCGGGCAGCCGACTGACTGCCACCTCTATGGCGCAGCACCGTCTCCATCAGCTGTGCGCCGACGGTGAAGGCCGGATTCAGCGAGGTCATGGGTTCCTGGAACACCATGGCCAGGCGATCGCCCCGCAAGTCACTGCGGCGTGCCTCGGGCATGCCCAGCAAATCCTCACCCATGAAGCTGGCCTGGCGGGCGCGGACCTGAGCACCGGCCGGCAGCAGCCCCATCAGGGCCATGGAGGTCACGCTCTTGCCACAGCCGGATTCACCCACCAGGGCCAGGGTGCGGCCTGGCTGCACGGTAAAGCTCAGGCCCTCCACCACGGCCGCCGGAGCGCCCGGAAAGCGCACGCTGAGGTCGTCCACCACCAGCACCGGGGCGCTCATAGGGCCGGCTCCAGGGTCTGCTGCAGCACGCTGTCCAGGGCCAGCTGCAAGGCGCGCAGGTGGGCGCGCATCACCGCCGCGGCGCGGACCGGATCGCGGGCGTCCAGGGCTTCCACCAGGGCCTGGTGGTCATCGTGATAGGCCAGCAGGCGCTGGGCGTTGCGGGCGCGATGGCGCAGGTCGCGCCAGGTCGGGTCCAGGCGGATGGCGTCGAGCATCTCGAAGAGGTCCAGCAACAGGCGATTGCCGGCGGCCTCGGCGATGCTGCGGTGGAAGGCGCTGTCCCACAGCTCGATGGCGTCGGCGTCCTCGCTGCTGCCCAGGCGCTCGAAGGCGGTGCGTTCGGCCATGCGACGGATCAGGGCGCGCTGTTCGCCACTGGCACGCTGGGCGGCCAGGGCGGCGAGATTCGGCTCCAGGTGCAGGCGCGCCTCCATCACCTCGCTGAAGTTGGTGCGCGCGGAGAGTTGGGTGAGGGTGAGGGCCGCGCAGGGCGGTGTGGGGCCCACGTAGGTGCCCTTGCCCTGGCGGCGCCAGACCTGGCCCTCGGCTTCGAGCACCGCCAGGGCGCGGCGGATGGAGCGGCGGCTGACCCCGAATTCGCCGGCCAGCTCGCGCTCCGGCGGCAAGGGCTTGTCGGGTACGCTGCTCTGCTGGGCAACCAGGTTGCGCAAGGCATCCAGGGCCAGGCGGGCGCTGTCATCGGTATGGATCTGCATCGAACCTTTGCCTCTTAGGTCTGGGCTGTCTCCCGAGGCGAAGCGTGCTGCCAGTGCCATCGCCGGGGAGATCCGGATACTGGAGACGGGTGCAAGGCGGATGCCATTTGAAATTGGTTCGGGGGTTCTTTCGGCGCGAGGCTCTGGGGCGATGCCTCGATTCCGCTCGCGGACCGCACCCGTGGCATTGGTTCACGCTTGGGCGAACCTTTGGCTGCCTGGTCAAAAGGCGCTGCGCCAGGATGGAGCCGGGTTGCACCGCGGCGGCGCGTCTGGATGTCACTCAGCGCCTGCCCCTGATACAGCGCCGGCCACAGGGAAAAGTGTGCGGGAAGAACGTGGACGTCAGTGCCCAAGTTGGCCGAGGGGAGGTCGACAAGGAACTCGGAAGGACTGAATGTCTCGCCACTGCGCATGGCTGGCCGAATGCCGAGATGATTGACTCGGCATTCGACGGGGTGCGCTTCCACGCCTGGCCCGACACCACCCGCTGGGACCTTGCAGTTCGCCTGCCCAGATGACGGCCGACTGCTGAAGCCCGGGGCGCCAGGGAGTCAGCCGATGGGCAGTTCACCGGTCACGATGGCGGTGACGATGAACAGGCCGAACATCGGTAGCGACCACTTGAAGAATTCCTTCTGGTACTCGCCAAAGGTCATTTCCGTACGGTTCATCAGCAGGAACAGCCAGGCGACTGTCGGACTCGCATAACGCAGGGCCTGCCCCATGAAGGAGGCCACGCCGATCTCGGTGGGGGTGATGCCGAACTGATAGGCGATGGGCGCCACCACCGGCAGGATGCCGAAGTAGTAGGCGTCCACCGGCAGCGCATAGCAGGCGATGGCGCCGAGGAAGGCGAAGGCCAGCGCCGTGTGGCTGCCCATGGACTCGGGAATCAGCCCGGCGATGCTGGTGGCCACCGCGGCGGCCATGCCGCTGCCGTTGAAGATGCCGAGGAAACAGCCCGCCGCCAGAATGATGGACGCGACGGCGATGGCATCACCGCCATTGGCCGTGATGCGCTCGCGCTGTTCGGTGGCACTGTAGTTCACCGCCAGGGCGATGGCGGTTCCCAGCATGAAGACGATGGCGCCGCTGGCCCAGCCGGCCAGCAGCGTGACCAGCATGCTCACGGTCAGCGCCAGGTTGAACAGGAAGAGGCGGGGTCGCTTGAATTCCCGGTCGTTCTCCTGGATGACGGTGACCATGTCCTCGATCTGCTGCGGCGTGACGATGGCGCGTTCGCCGGGGATGTAGCCGAGCCGCTCGCGTTCCTTGCGGCCCATCAGATAGGCCATGCAGAACACATAGACGAAGGACACGCCCAGGATCGGCAGAATCGCCACGAAGAGGGTGTTCACCTCCACGTTCAACACCGCGGCGGCGCGTGCCAGCGGGCCGCCCCAGGGCAGGCAGTTGCCCAGGCCGCAGGGCAGGATGATGAGCATGGCCAGGTTCGACAGCTTCAGCCCCATCTGCTTGTAGAGCGGCAGGAAGGCGCTGGTGATGATCAGGATGGTGGTGGTGCCATCGCCGTCCAGGGTCACCACCGAGGAGGTGAAGGCCGTCACCAGGATGATCTTCAGCGGATCGCCATTGGCCTTGCGGATGAGATAGGTGCACAGCGGATCGAACAGCCCCACGTTCATCATCAGGCTGAAGTAGAGGATGGCGAAGAGGATCATCACCGTGGGGTTGACCGTGCCCAGTGCCACCTTGCCGCTTGGGCTGGTGGAATAGAACAGGCCTTCGCGAATCCAGGTGACCAGGGATTCGAAGGGGACGCCGTTGGCGATGCAGGCCAGGGCGCCAGCGGCCAGGGAGACCACGATCAGGCCGGTGAAGGGTGACAGCTTCTGCCGGATGACCAGGAACAGAAAGGCGATGATCAGCGCATAGCCGAGAAAGGTCAGCATTCGGAGCAACTCCCAGTCTTATTGTTATCGGGACGCGAAAGGAGTGGAACGGGAGGAGCCCTGGTGATGGGCTCCCGAGGCGACGGTCAGCGCTTTTCCAGGAGCGCGGTCACCCAGTCTGGCGCCAGCGGCGGCAGGGGCTCACCCTGGGCACGACAGCGGGCATAGTCGGCGATGACCCTGCGGCGTTGCGCCTCGTAGGCGTCCTTCTGCTCCGCGGCTTCGAGCACCTCCAGCAGGCGGGCGCGGGGCACCACGGTGATGCCGTCGTAGTCGCCGAAGACCAGATCGCCCGGCGCGACCTCGACGCCCGCGCACTGGACTGGCACGTTGATCCGACCAGGGCCGTGCTTGGCCGGGCTGCGCTGCATGAAGCCCTTGGCGTAGATCGGGATGTCCAGCTCCGCCAGCGGACGCCGGTCGCGCACGCAGCCGTCGACCACCAGACCGGCGAGGCCGACCGCCTGGGCCGCCCCGGCCATCAGGTCACCGAGGTAGGCACGCTCCCGGTTCGCCTTGCCGGCCACCACCAGCACGTAGCCGGGTTGCCCCTGGTAGATGGCGACATGGATGGGAAAGTTGTCGCCATCCTCGGTGTCCACGGTACAGGCGGTGCCCAGCAGGAGCTTGTCCGGGTCCAATGGCAGCAGCTCGGCGTCCATGCAGCCGCTGCGGGGAATGCCCAGGCTCTGCATGCCATCGCACAGCTGCGCCGGGCTGAGGGCGCGGAAGCGCTCGAGCAGCGCGGCGGGAATGAGTTCGGGTAGCGGCAGGTACTGATCGGTGTTCATCGCGACGACTCCTGTAGGGCGCGGGTGAAATGGGCGATGGCGGTGCGGTAGTCCAGCTCGCTGCCACCGGGGCCGAGTTCGGCGTTCCAGTCCTGCTGCGCCAGTTTCAGCAGTTGATCGCGGGTCGCGATGGACATGCTGGCCTCGACGCCCACCGCCTGCAGGGTCGCCACGACGTCGTCCAGTTCGGCGGCGCGGCGCTTGGCGTGGATGAGCGTGCGGGCGGTGAAGGTGTCGGCCAGTTGCGTTACCGTCTTGCCATCGAGGGACTCGCCGAGGGAGGCGACCAGGGTGTCGAGCACTCCGAAGCGCTCGGCCGCCTGAAAGGATTCGAGGAACAGTTGCGGCAGTCCCTTCATCACCACGCTCTTGAGCATCTTGATGGCCGAGGCGGCGCCGGGCTCGGCGTCCAGTACGGTGAGGCGCATGCCGCAAGGGGTGAGGGCGGCGGCGAAGGCCGGCGCCGCGCTGCCGGCCAGCAGCATCGGGACGCGGTGATGGTTGCCCGGCACGGTGCCCATCACGGCGCAATCGCAAAAGCCCACACCGGCGGCCCGTGGCAGGCGCTCGATGCGCTGCTTGACCGCAGGGGCCGCGGAGTTCAGGTCCAGGTAGTCCTGGCCTGCCGTCAGCAGCGGCAGGATGCGCTCAGCCAGGGCCAGGGCGCTGCTCGCGCTGGTGAGGCAGAGTACGAAGCGTGCTGCCTGGCAGGCCTGCTCCGGGCTGTCGAACAGTTCCACCCCGGCCTGGGCAGCGCGCTGCCGGATCAGCGGACCTGCCTTGGCGTCGTCGCGATAGGCGTCGTAGGCGCCCAGCTGCAATCCTTCCGTGGCGCCCAGGCCGAGGGCCAGGTGATAGGCGGCCTCGCCGAAGCCTATGAAGACCATTTTCATTGCCAGCTACCTTCTTGATGTTGTTTGCCAGTAGCGGCGCAAGGCGTGTGCCAGATCACCCAGCAGGGTCAGGTCGAATTGAAAAAACTCATTCTGATCAATTGGATAGGTTGGTCCTGACGCTTTCCTGGCCGAATGCTGCGAAGCGAAAGTCATGGCGCAAGCGTGCAAAAGCTTTCAAGCTGGTGAAAGGCCTGAAACAAGCAGAACGTCTATGAATGCCGAGCCAAGTCCCCCCGTGTCCGGCCGGATCGCCGTCATCGCACCCTCGCGCACCCTTACCCTGGCCATGGAAGCGCTGCTCTCTCGGCGCGGTTTGGTGCTGCCCGTGGTGGAAGCCGTACAGGGCGACGCCCTGCGTATCGCCCAGCACCTGCTGGACCAGGGCGCGGTGGTCCTGATCAGCCGTGGCAAAACGGCCCACCGCCTGCGGGAGCACTTCCGGGTGCCGGTGGTGGAGCTCAGGCACACCTTCTTCGATTGCATCAATGCCTATCGCCAGGCATTGCGCATTTCGCCCCGCGTGGCCTTTCTCGCCACTTCGGACGGCTACGCGCGGATTCTCGCCAAATCCCACGCCTTCATGCCCGATGCCCACATCTGCGTGATAGACCCGCTCGCCAGCAGCCGGGAGATCGACGCCCGCCTGGACGAGCTACAGGCGCAGGGCATCGAGGTGACCATCGGCGGGCTGTCCTTCGCCGATGCCGTCACCACCCGCGGTCTGCATTTCGTGATGTCGGATACCGATGGCGACGCCGCCGCCGAAGCCCTCGACGAAGCTCTCCACCTGCTTCGGATCGAGGACGAACGCCGTGGGCAGCGCCAGGAACTGCAGCGTCGCTACGAGATGATCCAGGCGATCCTCGACTGCGTGTCCGAAGGCATCTTCAGCGTCGACGGCGCAGGCCGGGTGACACGCCTGAACCAGGTCGCGCAGTCCTACATGGGAGATCTCGCCTGTGGCGATCCCATCCTCGACCTGCCCATCGGGCGCTACTTCGAACCGGCCTTGCAGCAGGGCAGGGCGGTCCGCGGGGCCTTGCTGGACATCGGCCGCCATTCCCTGACGCTGAGCATCGCGCCCATCGAGCTGGATGGCCAGGTTATCGGTGCGGTCGCCACCCTGCAGAAACAGACGGACATCAAGACCCTCGAGCGCAAGATGCGGCGAGCGCTCGCCGGCCAGCACCTGGCGCGGCGCACCTTCGCCGACATCGTCGGCAGCAGCCCCGCCCTGCAGCGGGCGAAGCGGCTGGCCCAGGCCTACGCCAGTGCCGACAGCACCCTGATCATCGAAGGCGAGACCGGTACCGGCAAGGAACTCTTCGCCCAGAGCATCCACAATGCCTCGGCGCGCCGCCATGGCCCCTTCGTGGCCATCAATTGCGCTGCCTTCGCCCCCGGGGTGCTGGAAAGCGAGCTGTTCGGCTACGTCCGGGGCGCCTTCACCGGGGCGTCCAGCGAGGGCCGCACCGGTGTCTTCGAGCTGGCCCACACCGGCACGCTGTTCCTCGACGAGGTCAGCGAAACCTCCGCGGAAATCCAGCTCAAACTGCTGCGCACCCTGCAGGAGCGCCAGGTCGTCCGCATCGGTGACGACAAGGTCACGCCGGTGGACATCCGCATCATCACGGCCAGCAACAAGCCCTTGCTGGGGCAGGTCGGCAAAGGGCTGTTTCGCGAAGATTGCTACTACCGGCTCTGCGTCCTGCGCCTGACGCTGCCCCCGTTGCGCGAGCGGCGTGGCGATCTGCCCGAATTGCTGGATCGGCTCCTGGCCGATCCCTCCGCCGCGACCCGGGCGCTCACCCAGACCCTGCTGACTCGACTCGCCGACTATGCGTGGCCAGGCAACGTGCGCCAGCTTGCCAATTTGGTCGAGCGCCTGGGCGTCTTGCTCTCCTGCGACCTACCCGCCGACGAGTTGCTTGACGAACTGCTCGGTGACCTGCCCCAGACCGAGTTGTCGCCGTTACCCGATGAGCGCGCGATCCTGCATGCGGCCCTCTGCGCGGTGGGCGGGAATCGCAAGCAGGCCGCGGCCCGGCTCGGCATCAGCACGGCGACCCTCTGGCGGCGGATGCGCCGGTACCTGGATGAGGACCCTACCTGTTTCGATGGCAGTCGCTACAGCGAACGCTGAGAAAACATGGATCCTGTGCCGGCAATGTATCCAAGCCCGCTGAGGTTGGGGGTCGCATTACCATGCTCGGCGGCGAGCACTGTTCAGGTAGCGAGCGCGGATGGTCATGGCTGCCGAGATCAAAGGGTGCGGGTACTGCGGATCCTGATGTCCTTCTGGCACGCGACTGCTTTCATGGCGCTTCGCTTCAGCATTCTGGGGGGGGGGCAGTGATCGGGGCAAGCCATACGTTCGACTCGACTGTTAATTCGTTTGAAGCATTTAGGTGGCTTTCCAC
>NZ_JASCON010000209.1:0-243 GCF_029959585.1 Pseudomonas sp. PS02302 | reverse complement strand
CAGCGCGCGGTCGAGAGCATTGGCCAGATTCGTGGCGCCCTGACGCTGATCGAGCTGACCGGCGCCCAGTTGCTCGCCCATCAGACGTTGCAGATCGCCAATGACATTCCTGCCGGTGCCGGTGCCGGTGCCGAGCACGACGAGCACCTCATGGCGATCTGTCGTGGACTGCACGTGCTGCGCCGCTATCTCGAACAGCTGCGCAGCGGTCAGGACGAGATGCCCGAGTTGCTGCTGCCGGCG
>NZ_JASCON010000208.1:0-250 GCF_029959585.1 Pseudomonas sp. PS02302 | reverse complement strand
CCCCCCCCCCCCCCCCCCCCCCCCCCCCCCCCCCCCCCCCCCCCCCCCCCCCCCCCCCCCCCCCCCCCCCCCCCCCCCCCCCCCCCCCCCCCCCCCCCCCCCCCCCCCCCCCCCCCCCCCCCGCCCCCCCCCCCCCCCCCCCCCCCCCCCCCCCCCCCCCCCCCCCCCCCCCCCCCCCCCCCCCCCCCCCCCCCCCCCCCCCCCCCCCCCCCCCCCCCCCCCCCCCCCCCCCCCCCCCCCCCCCCCCCCC
>NZ_JASCON010000207.1:0-254 GCF_029959585.1 Pseudomonas sp. PS02302 | reverse complement strand
TTCACCGCCCGGCCTTTGCCCTTATTGACCTTGTCGACGGCGGTCTTCATGTTGTCGTAGATGCCCCGGCGCGGCACGCCGCCCAAGGAGCCGAACGAGCGTGTATGGGCGTCAAATAACATCTCATTGAACCGCCCCGGGTTTCGTGGAGGCTCCAATCTTTGAGAGAATGGAGCCATGAAGAAGTTACCGAAGTATTCCCCTGAAGTCCGTGAACGCGCTGTCCGTATGGTACAGGAGCACCGTGGCGAGTA
>NZ_JASCON010000206.1:0-255 GCF_029959585.1 Pseudomonas sp. PS02302 | reverse complement strand
TGCGGCCGGCCTTGTCGGCATAGAGGCCCATCAGCCAGCCGCCGATGGGGCGCATGAGAAAGCCCACGGCAAAGATGGCGGCGACGTTGAGCAGCTGGGCGGTCTGGTCGCCCTTGGGAAAGAAGGCTTTGGCGAAATACAGCGAGAAGGCGGCGTAGACGTACCAGTCGTACCATTCGACCAGGTTGCCGACGGAACCGCTGAAGATGGACTTGATGCGCTGCGAGGTGGTCTTGGGCGCGGTCTGGCCGGCCG
>NZ_JASCON010000205.1:0-255 GCF_029959585.1 Pseudomonas sp. PS02302 | reverse complement strand
TGCGGCCGGCCTTGTCGGCATAGAGGCCCATCAGCCAGCCGCCGATGGGGCGCATGAGAAAGCCCACGGCAAAGATGGCGGCGACGTTGAGCAGCTGGGCGGTCTGGTCGCCCTTGGGAAAGAAGGCCTTGGCGAAATACAGCGAGAAGGCGGCGTAGACGTACCAGTCGTACCATTCGACCAGGTTGCCGACGGAACCGCTGAAGATGGACTTGATGCGCTGCGAGGTGGTCTTGGGCGCGGTCTGGCCGGCCG
>NZ_JASCON010000204.1:0-255 GCF_029959585.1 Pseudomonas sp. PS02302 | reverse complement strand
CCTCCAAGGCTAAATACTCCTGACTGACCGATAGTGAACCAGTACCGTGAGGGAAAGGCGAAAAGAACCCCGGAGAGGGGAGTGAAATAGAACCTGAAACCGTATGCGTACAAGCAGTGGGAGCCTAGTTTGTTGGGTGACTGCGTACCTTTTGTATAATGGGTCAGCGACTTATTTTCAGTGGCGAGCTTAACCGAATAGGGGAGGCGTAGCGAAAGCGAGTCTTAATAGGGCGTTTAGTCGCTGGGAATAGAC
>NZ_JASCON010000203.1:0-255 GCF_029959585.1 Pseudomonas sp. PS02302 | reverse complement strand
CTTCCGGCGCAGATGCTGAAGCGGCTTGAAAATCAAGCACTTAGGTCTGAGCCGGGCGAGGGGTCCAGGGATTCTTCGCTGTTTGGTCTTCACCTTCGGGTGATGACGGAATGAAGCGGAGGGGGTTGACAGCGTCTTGGGATGCTGTAGGATTCGCCTCCCGCTGCCGAGATTGGTTAGACCGGTCAGGCAGCGCAAGTGGTTGAGTTGAAACGAAAAAGTTCAAATCAACGCTTGACAGGATGTGAGGCTAGC
>NZ_JASCON010000202.1:0-255 GCF_029959585.1 Pseudomonas sp. PS02302 | reverse complement strand
GGGGGGGGGGGGGGGGGGGGGGGGGGGGGGGGGGGGGGGGGGGGGGGGGGGGGGGGGGGGGGGGGGGGGGGGGGGGGGGGGGGGGGGGGGGGGGGGGGGGGGGGGGGGGGGGGGGGGGGGGGGGGGGTGGGGGGGGGGGGGGGGGGGGGGGGGGGGGGGGGGGGGGGGGGGGGGGGGGGGGGGGGGGGGGGGGGGGGGGGGGGGGGGGGGGGGGGGGGGGGGGGGGGGGGGGGGGGGGGGGGGGGGGGGGGGGGG
>NZ_JASCON010000201.1:0-255 GCF_029959585.1 Pseudomonas sp. PS02302 | reverse complement strand
GGCTAAATACTCCTGACTGACCGATAGTGAACCAGTACCGTGAGGGAAAGGCGAAAAGAACCCCGGAGAGGGGAGTGAAATAGAACCTGAAACCGTATGCGTACAAGCAGTGGGAGCCTACTTTGTTAGGTGACTGCGTACCTTTTGTATAATGGGTCAGCGACTTATTTTCAGTGGCGAGCTTAACCGAATAGGGGAGGCGTAGCGAAAGCGAGTCTTAATAGGGCGTTTAGTCGCTGGGAATAGACCCGAAAC
>NZ_JASCON010000200.1:0-255 GCF_029959585.1 Pseudomonas sp. PS02302 | reverse complement strand
CTATTCCCAGCGACTAAACGCCCTATTAAGACTCGCTTTCGCTACGCCTCCCCTATTCGGTTAAGCTCGCCACTGAAAATAAGTCGCTGACCCATTATACAAAAGGTACGCAGTCACCCAACAAAGTGGGCTCCCACTGCTTGTACGCATACGGTTTCAGGTTCTATTTCACTCCCCTCTCCGGGGTTCTTTTCGCCTTTCCCTCACGGTACTGGTTCACTATCGGTCAGTCAGGAGTATTTAGCCTTGGAGGAT